>CANQCH010000004.1 GCA_947589165.1 uncultured Bacilli bacterium | reverse complement strand
AAAAAAAAAAAAAAAAGTCAAATGACTTTTTTGAAAGTTGACTTGGAAAAGTATAAAACGTGGATATAGAAAGATCCATATTTCTACGTTCTTTAATTATAGTAAAATTTTTTATATAAAAATATTTAATATCAAAATCTTTTTTTGTAAGCCAAAATAAGAGATAAATTTTCTTAAAAATTGAATTTGTCTATTTATTATTTTCCGGATTTTTCATTTGATTACCATTATTAATCATTTCATTTAAACTCATGTTGGTAGCCACCGTAATATTTTCCATATCTTCGGCCGGTTTAACTGCCTCTTTTTCCTTTTTCTTTAGTTTAAAAGGGCTATCATCTTGGTCTTTTTTCACATCGACAAAATAACCAATTAAAGCCAAGATTAAAACTACTGTTACTCCTAAAAACCATAAATAATTAGTCGCGATAAAGTCTAATATTTCTTGCATAATTCCTCCTTTTTAATCTTATTATTCATAATTAATTTATATTCAAGGTTTGTCCTTTCGGTTGAATTTGAATAAAACAGTTTCCATCATTTAAGGTAATTTCTTCACCATTTTCATAAGTATAAACCGTTTGGGCTTCCCGCGATTTTTTAGACCATTTAATTGGTACGGCATATCCATCCGTGATAAAGTAACCGGTTCCGGTTCCTAAATTATCGATATCTTGCCGATTTTTATAATCACCCGAAATACTTGAATTAGCGACTTGATAAACTATAATATTTTTAAATTCATATTGTTTACCGGTAACATAATCAGTATGAGCTTTACCATTAACACTTCGTTTATACGTTTTCGTTTCCGCATCATAATCATAATGATTCTTATAACTACTAGAATAATTAATATCGATTGCCGTAGCACTTATCGCGCCTTCCCGTTTGCTTAAGTCAATTTCCGTGATGGAATAATTAAATAATAAGTCTTTATTTGTTTCGGTCCGATATTTTAATTTGGCCACTGCCGCATCTAATTTTTCGATGCTAGTATAAGCGGTATGTTCGGTTCCAACCCCCTTCTTTCGAACCTCAGGATCTTTCCAAAAATATGTATTACCATAAACTAACCCATTTATATTATTAATTCCATATTTTTTAACATCACTTTCGGCTTGTGGTGACCAACCCCAATGGACATAAATGGCATCATTTTCCATGGCATAATCTAGATAATAATGGCGAGAGCTTCTTACCGTCCCAATTCGCGCTGTAGTTTGATCTTTAAATAAGGCCATCATTCTGGTAATACCGCCTTCAGCAATTAATTCATAAATAATATAGGCATCTTGTAAGCCACTTTGATAAGGCCGCGCAATATTAATATTATTAATCATTACCGCATAAGGCCGACTTTTCGAATCAACATCGACAATTTTTAGTTTTGGTTGTTCTTCAACCGCGTTATTAACTTGGTTATTGGTCTTGTCCTTCGCACTCGTCTTGGGTTTTACTTTAGTAAGTAAAATGGCACCTGTGATACCACCAATCAAAATTAAAGCAATTAGACAGCCAATAATTTTTTTCTTATTTCTTCGATTTAACCGTATTCGCACTTTTCTCATTTACTACTCCTTATTGGGATCTTTCCCATTCTTTTCTTTTAATAGCTTCCCGTTTATCATAGATTTTTTTCCCTTTACCAACGCCGATTAATACTTTAGCTTTACTATCTTTTAAATATAATTTTAAAGGAATTAAAGTAACGCCTTCTTGTTGTACTTCTTGATATAATTTTCTAATTTCCCGTTTATGTAATAGTAACTTACGTTCCCGGGTAGGATTGTGATTAAAATTATTACCTTCTTCATATTTTTCAATATAAGCGTTGATAAGATAGGCTTCTTCATTTTTAATGCGAACATAACTATCTTTAATATTAACGGCTCCCTTGCGAATGCTTTTAATTTCGGTTCCGTTAAGCGCAATTCCCGCTTCTATTTCTTTTAAAATAAAATAATTAAAATAGGCTTTTTTATTCGTTATTTCCATGATTCTCTCCTTTATCAAGAACAAAATCAATGGTGCCATTTTCTTTAGAAGCACCAGCTACAACGATGGATACTTTATCGCCAATGCGATAAGTATTTTTGGTACTTTCATTTACTAAAGCTAACATTTCCGGCACATAAAGATAATAACCATCCAAGGAACTTATATGCACTAATCCTTCAACTAAATTTTCAAGTTCGACAAAGAAACCAAAATTAACAACAGATGTTATCGTGCCAGTATATACTTCACCAATGTGGTCTTCCATATATTCGGCCATCTTCATATCTAAAACATCCCGTTCCGCTTCCACCGAATTTACTTCAGTTTCGCTCGAGTTTTCAGCAACGTCAATTAAATATTTACTATTATAGTTTATGGTGTTCATATCCATTTTATGTTCAAAACAATACATTCTAATTAAGCGATGAACCGTTAAATCGGGAAACCGTCTTATCGGGCTCGTAAAATGGGTATAACAATCACTAGCCAAACCAAAGTGATGAATATTATTGGGACTATATTTAGCCTTTTTCATGCTTCGTAAAAGAAGGGCCGATAAAATCGGAAATTCCTTTTTCGGTTTTAATTCTTTTAAAATACTTTGCATTGTTAAAGGAGTTAATTTCTTTATATTCGTATTTAATTTATAACCCATTTGCTTCGTTAAATTAACAAAGTCTTCAATCTTTTCGCTACTAGGAATATCATGAACCCGGTAGATAAAAGGTAAATCCATATTCGTAATATGCCGCGCCACTGTTTCATTCGCCGCGATCATAAAGTCTTCAATCAGCATTTCCCCTAAACCTCGAGTTCGTTTTACAATATCGATAGCCTTCCCCGTTTCATCTTGAATAACTTTCGCTTCATCAATTTCAAAATCCAAATAACCCCGCGAAATTCGTTCTTTACGTAAGATTGTAGCTAATTGTTGCATTAATTTTAAATCATCAGCAAAAGCTTCATAACCAACCGGAATAATATCATGTTCTAAAATTTGATTAACATTTTTATAAGTCATTTTCTTTTGCGATTTAATGTATGATTCAAAAATATCATAATCAATAACTTTACCACGGGGATTAATTACCATTTCGCAACTTAAAGTTAACCGAACTTCCCCTTCGTTTAAAGAACAAATACCATTTGATAATTGATGTGGTATCATCGGAATAACCGTATCCGCAAGATAAGAAGATGTGCCCCGAAGAAAAGCATCATCATATAAAGCCGTCCCCATTTTCACATAATGCGAAACATCGGCGATATGAACGCCTAAACGATAATTTTCGCCTTTTTTAAGAATACTAATGGCATCATCAATATCTTTGGTATCATCACCATCAATTGTAAATATTCTTTGCCCGGTTAAATCACGGCGATTAATTAATTCGGCATCACTAACCGTATTGGGAATAAAGGCTAGTTCTTTGATTGTTTCTGGGGAAAAATCAATCGGAATATTATGTCTTAAAGCAATTGAAATAATATCGACGCCCGGATCATTTTTATGGCCTAATATTTTATCAACTTTTGCTAGATAAAAATTAGGGCTAATTTCCCGGATAATTTTTAATAAAACTTTATGACCTTCAACACATTGTTTTAAAGAATCATAATCAATTTTTAATTTTAAAGATAATTTATCATCATCAGCTTTAAAGCCTAACCTGTCGTTTTCCTTAATTATTTCGCCCACAATATTAGTTAAATTTCGTTTTAAAATTTTGATGACTTTTCCTTCCACACTATGGGGATATTTTATTAAATCAATTTCAACCATATCACCATTAATGGCATCATTTAAATTTTCTTTAGCAATAAAAATATCTGGTCCTTCAACCAAAAGAAAACCATTACCTTGTTTATTAATGGCAATTTTTCCTGTCATTAAAGATTGGCAATTTTTAATTAATAAATATTCATTCTTTCGCGTTTCATGCATAATCCCGGATTCAACTAAATCCCGAATATTTTTTTGTAATTCTTGTAATTCTTCGACTGTTGATAAGCCTAGCATATCATTAATTGCCATCACGCTTTGGGCTTTCGTAATATTATCTAAGGCATTAATAATTCTTTCTTTCATGTTGTTTATTCCTTTTCTTGACAATAAGCATCCGTACATTTACGATCTACGAAAGTGCAAATTCTTTCGCCATCAACGTATTCGACGTGAACATAACTATCATAATCATTTTCGACCGCTTCTCCCGTCATTGGATTTTCTTCATTTTTCTTCACGAGACCACTGTTAATTAAATCTTTAAAATGAATATCACATAAACTGGTATAAGCTTGGCATAAGCCTTCCGTTCGATTATCATTTTGCATAAAAACACAAGCGGCTTCTTCCATGTTTTCCACAAAGCTATCATAATTTTTGTGTTTTTGATTCGTCATTAAGTTACCCACACTAACACCAACTACTATACTAATAATAGCAATTAAAGCAACTGTCACTAATAGTTCAATTAATGTAAACGCACGCTTATCTTTCATATTTTCTCACATTATAAGTATAACATAATTTAGCTTTATGTAAAATAAAAAGTAAGAACTATTAAGTCCTTACTCTTAATATAAGAAAAGTATAAATGAAATAACAAAGAAGATTAAGCCTAAGACCATGGTGGCCCGACTAATAAATAATTCTAAGCCTCTTTCTTTCATATTTTGAAATAAAGCTTCATTACCACCGGTAATAATGGCTCCGGCATCACTCGCTTTATTGCCTTGAAGTAAAACAATAGCAATAAGTAAAATTGATACACCTAATAAAATATTTTCTAACATTATTTACCTTCTTTCTCTTTTTCCTTTTCTTCGGTTTTTACCTTTTTCTTTGGTTCTTCATTTTCTATCGCAGCATCTTTATTTTCACTAGCTTCTTCTATCATTTCATCAGTGACATTTTTATTTTCCACAATCATCATAATTTGTTCTCGAGTGATGGTTTCGTATTTCATCAAGGCATCACTTAAACGCATAATTAAATCTTTATTATCACCAATGATTTTTTTGGCTTCTTTATAACATTGTTCAATAATACTCCGCGTTTGTTGGTCAATTTCTAAAGCCACTTGGTCAGAGAAGTTTTTTGATTTAGAGTAGTCACGGCCTAAGAAAACACCTTCTTGTTTTTCTTCATATTGAACAGGGCCTAAATCACTCATCCCATATTCAGTAACCATACTTCTTGCAATTCGTGTCGCTTTCTTTAAGTCATCACTAGCCCCCGTAGAAATTTCTTTTAAGAACATTTCTTCACTAACACGGCCTCCTAATAAACCAGTTATTTGGGCAAGTAATTCATTTTTCGTTAAAACGGCAATTTTTTCTTCTTTAGGTAGCATCATGGTATAACCACCGGCCATACCCCGCGGAATAATGGTAATTTTATGCACTTCTTGCGCATCTTTTAATTTTAAACCAATTACCGCATGGCCAGCTTCGTGAATACTAACTAATTTCTTTTCTTTATCCGTTATTTTCCGGGTTGTTTTAGCAGGGCCTAATAAAACTCGGTCCGTCGCTTCATCAATTTCATCCATAGTAATGGCGTTTTTATTCCGTCTTACTGCTAGTAAAGCCGCTTCATTAAGTAAGTTTTCCAAATCCGCACCACTAAAGCCCGGCGTTCTTAAACTTAAATTTTCTAAATTAACATCGTCCGCTAAAACTTTATTTTTAGCATGGACTTTTAAGATTGCTTCTCTTTCTTTCGAATCCGGTAGGCTAACTGTTACTTGCCGGTCAAAACGACCAGGACGAAGTAACGCAGGATCTAGAACATCTGGTCTATTCGTTGCCGCGATGATAATAATACCTTCGTTTTCGCCAAAACCATCCATTTCGGTTAATAATTGGTTTAAAGTTTGTTCTCTTTCATCATGACCACCGCCTAAACCAGTACCTCTTTGACGACCAACGGCATCAATTTCATCAATAAAGATTAAGCATGGGGCATTTCTTTTAGCTTCTTTAAACATATCACGAACCCGACTGGCACCAACCCCAACATATAGTTCGACGAAATCAGAACCACTAATGAAGAAAAATGGAACATTAGCTTCACCAGCAATGGCCTTAGCGAGTAAAGTTTTACCAGTTCCTGGAGGACCTACTAATAAAACCCCTTTCGGAATCCGAGCACCTAATTTTTCAAATTTCTTAGGATTTTTTAAGAAGTCAATTAATTCGGCCACTTCTTCTTTTTCTTCTTTTAGGCCAGCCACATCTTTGAAATTCTTCTTATCATGTTCATCACTTAAACGAGCTTTGCTCCGAGCAAAATCCATTGATCCTTTATTAACATTAGCCATCCGCGAAATTAAGAAATACATGGCAATGACAATAATCACGATTGGTAAAACATTAACAACAATGTATAAAAACATGCTTTCGCCGGGATCAGATTCCGTTTTATAGGAAGTTATATTTTCATTATTTTCAATTAAAATTAAAATGTTATCTAATTCACTAGCAATAACTTTCGCCGTAAAAGTTTCATTTTTCTTATAACCATCTAATTTACCCGTGATATAGTAAATACTTTCGTTACTTTTCGGTGTAACTTCTACTTCCGTTACTTTATCTTCTTTTAATTCTTTGATTAACTCACCCGTCGTTAATTCATTAACTTTATTGCCTTGAAAATTTAAAATCGTAAAGACCAAAGCAATAACGCCAATTAAAATTATATAGGGTAAATAGTTTTTAAAATTATCATTTGCATTTGCTTTTTTATTCATTCTTTTTCACCTAAACCTTCATAATGAATTATTATATCACACTTTTCCTTTTTAGTCTTGGCAAATTTCGATTTTTTTACACCTGGAATCCATAATATTACATCATTATGATCTACTACCAAGGGAATTTCAGCTCTTTTAGCTAAAGGAATCTTTTCATCAATAAATATATCTTTTATCTTTTTATGGCCCGCTAAATTCTTTACAGTCATTTTATCGCCGACCATTTTACTGCGTACTTTTAAGGGTAAAGCAATCTCTTTACTATTTAATCTTAATGTATAATTTGATTCATCCAGTGTGTTTTCTGCAAAAGTAAATTTACCCATAGGTAAGGTTAAATCTTCAGTTAATTCATAACTAAAACTTTCTTTCGTTGGGCGATTCATAATATATAACTTGTGATATTCCCTGCGGGCAATAAACGCATTATTTAAATCAATACTTCGATTTCGCCCATCAAATAATTTTTTTATTTCTTGCATAAGGGCATCACTTACTTCTAACCAATTATCTTTTTGAATCTTTTTGATTAATTCTTGAAGAGCTTTTTCTTTAATAAATTCACTTTCAGCTGCTAATTTATTTAAATCCAAATAATTATCTTTTAAACAATCCAACTTAGCAATATAATCATTTACAAACGTATCATAGGCTGCTAGTTCCTGACTAAATTTACCATATTTTTGGGCAATATTAGGATCTTCTTTTTTTAAAAAAGGCAAAAGTTGGTGCCGATATCTATTGCGGGTAATGGCTAAGGAATTATTACTTTCATCCGTAAAAAAGGGAAGTTTATTTTCTTTATCATATTTTAATATATCGGCCTTGGTATAATCCCATAAAGGTCTAATAACTTGATAAGTATCATAAGTCTTTACTTTGGGAAAACCTAAATAACCGGATAACGTACTACCACGGGCTATTCTTAAAAAAATGGTTTCCATTAAATCATCAGCATGATGCGCCGTTAATAAATATTTGGCTCCATACTTGGCAATTACTTTTTTAAAAAAATTATATCTTTCTTCATGCCCCTTTTGTTCATTAAATTGATCGTGAAAATCTAAATCAATCGTTTCAAATATTAAATTATTCTTTTCACAATATTCTTGTAAAAATTGTTGTTCCGTTTTACTTTCTGGTCGTAAATTATGATTAACATGGGCAATGATAATCGTTAATTGCTTAACTTTTTTTATTTTTAAGACCAAATCAAGCAAACACATGGAATCTGGTCCGCCACTACAAGCGATAACCAGTTTGGCCTTTTCTTTTAACATTGTATTTAAAAAATCTTTGGCTTTATCCATTTTTTCCTCGCATGACCTATTGTATCAAATATTTATATTAATGCAATACTTTTAAATTATGAATTAACATTTCTTTTATTTCACCATCTAATATTTTATCGGGATTGGTATTTTCATAATTCGTCCGATGATCTTTAACTAATTTATAAGGTTCTAGGACATAACTTCTAATTTGACTACCAAAATTAATACTTTTACTTTCGCCTTTTAAAGCCGCCATTTCGGCATTCTTTTTTTCTAACTCTTGCATATATAATTTATTTTTTAACATTTCTAAAGCTTGTTCTTTATTTTTTAATTGACTACGTTCATTTTGACAGGTAACAACTGTTTTCGTAGGTATGTGCGTAATTCTGACCGCTGAATTGGAAGTATTAACGGATTGGCCCCCGGCACCCGAAGAATGATAAACATCAATTTTTAAATCTTCTTCTTTAATTTCAATATCAATTTTTCTTTTTAATTCGGGTGTAACAGAAATAGAAGCAAAAGATGTATGCCGTCTATTACTGGCATCAAAGGGTGATTTTCGGACTAAACGATGCACCCCGGTTTCATTTTTTAAATAACCATAGGCAAATAAACCTTTTATTTTTAAGGTGACGCTTTTAATTCCCGCTTCTTCGCCTTTTTGATAATCGATTACTTCATATGTGTAATTATTTTTTTCACAAAACCGTTCATACATTCTTTCAAGCATACTAGCCCAGTCACAAGATTCAGTTCCCCCGGCACCAGGATGAATTTCTAAATAGCAATTAGCTTCATCAAATTCACCGCTTAAAATAACAGATGTTTCCATCTCCGTAATTTTCGTTTTTAAATCCCTAATGTTGTCATTAATTAAAGTTAATAACTCGGCATTACTATCATTTAGTAATTCAAAATCATCATTTATTTCTTTTTCAATCGTTTCATATAATAAACAATCTTTTTTTAATTGAGTTAAGCGTTGATTAACATTATTAGCCTTTTCAATGTCGGTCCAAAAATCTTCTTGCGTGGTTAATTGTTCTAAATTTTTAATCTCTTCTCGTTTTTTATCTAAGTCAAAGAGACCTCCCTAAAAAAGCTAATTTTTCTCTTAATTCATTTAATTCGGTTAATAACATATTTTTTTCTGGCATAAGATCCTCCGTTAATTAAATTATATCATTATTTATTAAAAAAAGAGCTTTTTATCACTCTTTTTTTATAGTGTTAATTATTCTTTTAGTAATAGTTTTTTCCCTTTTTGTTCAATTAACTTATAAGTACCATAACTAAAGATTATTAAAATAAGCATAAAGCTAATGAAAAATAATGGCGAATAAAAATTGATAAACTTAAATTTTAAATTGATTAAATAAGTAAATTCCATAATTAAAATTTGATTTAAATAAACTGAATAAGACAATTTACTTAGCGTTTTAAGAAATTTATTAGGCATAATTTTTAGTAACAATTTACTATTTAAAACAATTATAAAGATTGTAGGAAAAATTATTAGGGCATTAATGTAATATATATAATTAGTTAACAATGGCCAAAATTTTAAGGCCACTAAAGTTAATATTAAAACCCCGAGTGCGCCTAAAGTTAAATATTGCGAATTTTTAACTTTCATAATTAACTTATATAAACACCCGCCGAGAAAAAAGTTAGCAATACCCCGACCCATTAAGCCATTTATAATAGGATAATCCAAGCGATATTTAAACATTAAGAAGCCACTTATCACTAAGAAAATCATCAGGATATTTTCCAGTTTTTCATTTTTTACCAAACGTAAAAGGCAAAAGAATAAAATATAGCAAAAGATTTCCACGCCTAAAGACCAAGCCGCACCATTAAAAGGATAGGTATCATTGCCTGGCCAACCACCAGCGATTCCTAACAAGTTCAAAAATATGCCTAAAATAGTAAAATTATTTGACCCCCCCCCGAACATTTTTTCGTGATATAATTTAACGCAAGCAAAACGGCAAACTAAAATGCCCAAGGTCGTAAACCAGTATAAAGGTAGCAATCGTGCCACTCTTCTTTTGAAAAATTCTTTGCCAGAAATCTTTGCTTGTCGAATTTTTTCCGCATATATGCAAAAGAAAGTAAATCCTGAAATAAGAAAAAATAATTCGACTAGGTTGCCTCCATAGATATAGGCATACTTAAAAATATTAAAAAGGGGAAAATTAGCATCGCTGTGTAAGGTGCCAGTAAATTTATTATAGTGAAATAAAACAATGCAAATGGCCGCGAAAAACCGTAATAAATCAAGGTTATTAAGTTTGGTTTTTATACTATCTGAACGCATATTTTACTCCTACCTTTGTGTTTATAATTTTATCATATTTCTTTATTCCTTGCCAATATCTTTGACCCATTAAAAAAGAAAATCTTTACGACTTTCTTTCTTATTTGTGCATTATTTTCTTTTTTAAAACCATTAAATCTTCAATAATTTTATCTTTTAAAGATTGATTAAATTCTTTTGTTTCAAATATTGATTTAAAAAATTCCATATCATTATTCACAAAAATCCGTGAAGTAATATATTTATATTCATTCTTGTAGGTTTTCTTAGACCCACCTTTAAAGGCTAATAAGTAACCATTATTCTTTAACGCCTTAAGCATATTATAATTGTATGAATTAAATGGATAGGCTAAATATTTAGCATTTAAAATTTCTTTCGAAGTTTTAAGATCGGCATTAATTTCATCGTAGTTTTTTATCTCAATGGCTTTTTTATTATCTTCTTTATAATGTAAGTCATGACTATGCGATTGAATATTAATGGTTTTATCATCGCTTTGCAGCATATCTTTACCAATATAATCTAAAGTCGAAGCTCGCCAAGCGTGAGTTTGTTCTTCCATCCGAGAAGATATCGTAAATAAAGTAGCCGTAAAATTATACTTTTCTAGCGTTGGTTTGGCATAATGATAGGTTGATGTTAACCCATCATCAATCACAATAACAACACTTTTTTTCGGAATTTTGCATTTGCCTTTTTTCCAACACAATAACTCATCAAGCGTTATAGATTTATAACCATTATCCGCTAAATATTTCATTTGCTTGTCAAAATTTTCAGAAGTAACAACATAACCCGGAACATTTTTATATTTTTTTATTTCAGAGTTGTTTAAAAAATGATGATAAGCAATAATTGGTACTTGTTGCCCAAATACATCATATCTAATAATCCCGGCAATAAGAAAAACTACTAATATAATTGCAATTGAAAAAATAATCTTCTTTTTCATTTATAACACCTTCACTTTTTCCCATTTTATCAAAAAAAAAAAAAAAAAAACAAGTCCTTTTTTATGTTTTTAGTGTTAGGATACTTTTTAGGACACCTTTTTTAACTACAAATTAAGATCACTCTTTGCAATCTTAATTTACTTAATTTGTAACATAATCTTATCATAAAATAAAATTTTTTTCATTAATAATTTTTCTAATTTACATCTAAATATTACTTTAGAGATTTTTTTATAAGTATTTTTATCTTTTAAATCTTTTTTGGTATAATGAATATGAAAAGGAAGTGGCTAAGATGGCGTTAATAAAATGTAGTAAATGTGGCCAAGAAATAAGTGACCAAGCACAAAAATGTATACACTGTGGGGCCAAACTTAACCAAAAAGAAAAAAAGGAAAAAAGAAGAAAAGTTAAAAAAATAATTTTTAGTTTTTTAGCCTTTATTATTTTGATTATAATTGGTATACTTAGTACTCTTATAATTGTTAATTTGTTTATGTATAACGGCCTATACAATAAAGACTATTGTACTAATATAGTTACTACTGATTTTTTTATTATGAGTGTAATCCTGGCCCTACTCGTATTAGGAGAATTAGTTATAATATTTAGTACCAAAATAAATAAAATATTAAAGATATTATCTACTTTAAGCATCATGGTAGGCATCGTTACCATTATCTTATTTATAACTAATTATACAACTGCCCAAAAATATGATTGTGATATATCAATAAAAACCTTGGTCAAAGAAGGTAACTATGAGTTAGAAAATGCTAAAAAGTTGCATGAACAAATCGATGACGTAATCTATCCTTACTCCGAATACAGCATACCTATAACCCACATATACCAAAATGAAAATAAAGTACAAACTTTTTACTTTAATGAAGAAGCCCTAAATGAAGGTACAAACTTCGCTTTAGAATTAAAAATTACTAATAATAAAATCGAAAATATGTATTGGAGCTTTAACGAAGATACAGATATCTACTTATATCAAAATTATCAAAAAGCCGAAAAAGCAAAATATTATGCGAAAGTAATTCAATACACAAGCGGAGATGAAGATTGTATCAGTTGTAATTACTTAAAAGATCAATTAATATCCGCGATTCATGATAAAACCAATATTACAATCGATAAAACAAAATTTAATACCCTATATTATGATGAGGCAAAGGATTTATTCTATTATGGAATTAAAGTTGATAATAAGTTAATAAATGCATACTTACTTGACAAAGACAATCATGAATTAAATTATCGAATCAAGTTAAATTCTAATTAATAAAATAATGCTTTTACCCAAAACATTATTTTTCTTTAATCATTATTTGAATTATTCCTATTGTATATTTTGTATTAAAATAACGCTTTATATAACAGCCACATTTTTTATAGCAAACTAGTATATATCTCTTTTTCTTGATACCATTTTTCTAACAATTTGTAATCTGCATCCGTAGCTTGCAATAATCTAAAATTAACATCATTCATATAAATCGCAATTCTTTAATCACGAGAAAATAAATCTGCCTTTACATCCGCTACCATTGCCACTAATGCTCCTTTTTTTAATTTACGCAAATCAAAATTTTTTTCATGTACAGCGACTGGCATATTACCAACTGCCGTATCTAAATGTATTAATTTAAATTTAATTATATGATCCGCAATATTAACTTTAACATCTTGAAAATCTATTACTTCACCAATAATAAAGGAACATGGTTCATCATTACCGGTCATAATTCGGCCATCAGACATTATTTTAGGATCTAAAGTAATTACCTTTTGACCTATAGACGGAATATCCATTTTTTTGCCGAAGCCTAAAGCTTTATTCATTTTCTCTTCGGTTTCAAAAACACTTAATTGAAAAGGAAAGGCCGACAAATAAGCATCTATATTTTTATTTTCTATATCTTCGGCAATTGTATATCTATTAACGGTTTCAATTGCAAAATGTTTTTCTTGTTCCAATTCATAAACCACATAATATTCGTTAGCTTCGGAAGATTCTTCTAATTTTGTTTCAAAGCATAGTTTAGTCTTATGATCAGATAATAATACAATATCAACATCAACTAATTCAATGTTAGTAGTTCTTACTATTAATGTAATTACTACTTTTCCTATTTCCTTATTCGAATAAACATCCTTAAAATATGTTGTCATATGAATTTTAGTCTTATCATCCGTAACAAACACATTATCAGCTTTTTCGGTATATTTAGTTACAATATCCGAAAATAGTTTTTCTTTTAATGTCTCTTCTTTATCAGCTATAAAAGAGTTAAAATGGACTGGCATTTTATCACCTACTCATGTTAATAATAACATATTTTTTAGCCAAGGTTGCAAAAAGAGATAACAATTACTTGCTATCTCTCTTATAATTACAAACATTTTGACTTTTTTTGATAAAATCTTCAAGTCCTAACAAATATTTTTTTAAATGCATCTTCTACAAAATTATCATCATTCATTTTGCTTTCCAAATATTTATTGAAATTGTTTGGATTAATACCATTATCAACTATATCGATAAAATTAGGATATAACTCTTTAATTTGTTTTCTACTTATTTTATAAGTATTGCCACTAAAATTAAAAGTAATATTTTCGACATTATCTATTAAAGCAAATATTGCAACGGCATTATATAGTAATGCTTTTTCCAAATAATGACTTTCATTAACATACCAATCGGTAATATGATAATCAATAATAAGTTCTAAATTTTCTGAATCGATTTCAAATACATATCCATATTCGGCAAGGGGTAGGTTATCTATTAAATGACTATCATTGCTATTATTACCAACATATTTATTTTTATATTGGATTATGTTGTCAATTCCGGCTTTATCTCTATTAAATGGCGTTATTGGGATATTGTTTTCTTTATATTCTCCTTTGGTATCTACTATATAATATTCATTTTTAGTATTTCTATTTATGCGATAAACATTATAAAACGGGGCTTTATAAATAATCATCGTATCCCCAGTTTCTATTAAATAAGAAAATCTTGGGGCAACTTTATTTAATACGACATTAGTATAGTCAAGTAGAAGAAGGAATATAAAACCGATCATAAAATAACCGATGCCGAAAAATACTTTATTTATAATAGTTTTACCACTTTTTATATTAACAAATCCAAAAGTAGAAATAAGTAAGCCTAGTAGCGAATGAATAGCTCCCCAACTACTATCATTAGGATAAATAGTAAAGGCAATAAAGATTAAACCTAAACCAAAGAACATAATTAGTTTATAAATCAGTTTATTTTTTTCAGATACTTTTTTATTAGAATAATCGATAGTATTAATAATATTTTTTTCTAATTTTTTTTGATAGTCTTCTTTCTCAATTTTTTCGCCACTAAGTAGATCATTAACCGTTATGTTTAAAATTTTACATAACTCCATCATAATAGAGGCATCAGGTAATCCTTTACCACACTCCCATTTCGATACAGCCTTGTAAGTTATTCCTAACTTTTCGGCCAGTTGTTCTTGCGTTAATTTTTGTTCTTTTCTACAAGTGGCAATGAATTTGCCAATTTTTTCTTGATTCATACTTCTTGCTCCTTTCAAAAACAACAATATAATATTAACCCAAATTTTAACACCTACACTTAGTAGAGTTAGGTATTTCGACTTACTAAATTTAAATTTTTTACTTTTCAAGCAATTTATTCTCATTAACTTGTTTTTTGTAATAATTCTTTTAAAGCTTCCATTTGTCTTTGGCGTCATGGTAAATTTATTATATGGAATTTCTTCCATTTTAATTCTGTGGGATTCCCCGAAATTAAAATTTTCATTATTAATTTCTTCCCATAAACTCTAATAACCAAAAGGATTCTTATTAGAGATCTTAAAATATCCGTAAACAAAAAATATTAAAATTAATTTGTCATACTATTTATTTTCTGAGTTGTCAACTTGAATATCTATATTTTCCTCCATTACGTATTTTTCCATATAAATATTACTAGCTTCAAAAAAATCATCTTGTTCATCAACATCTAAAGATTCAAAAAATTCATTTTCGAGTTTTCTGTTATCACCAATTTCAATTAGTTTATCTAAGTATTTTTTAACATTTGGTGAAATAGTTATAATTTTTAATAATCCCCCATCGTGACCATAATGAGTTAAACCATATTTACCTAAAAATGTATTTACTATTTTACTAACAATTAAATATGTCGGATTTAAATCATTATTATCATTATTATTTACAACTCTTAAAATAAATGAATATATTTCTTTCGGAATTTTCTCTTTAATATCTATTAATTGCTTTAATAACATATCTTTATCTCTATCAAAAAAAATATAGCCATTACTTTCATGTTCATTTTTTAAATAATCATAAGCATCATTTTTTTCTTCATTTTTTAATATTTCATAAAGTTCATCAGAATCATATTTAGCATATTTTTCATATTCTTTATCCGTTATCATTTTTATTTCTTTATCATTTGCATATAAATTTTTAGCAAATATATTTCCTGATTTTATCATTTTAAGTCTATTAATAGCACTAGCTTTGTTGATATAATTACTACTATAATGGCAATTTTCCAAAAAGTTTAAGTAATCTTTACTAGTTTTTTTATACTCGTTTATTTCATTATCATATTCATAAATATCACAATTATTAAATATAAATTTATAATAAGGTATTGTTTCCATTAATTTAGAAACCGCACTTTCAATTTCATCTTTTTCTAAATATACATTACACTCAGCAACTTTTTCTTCTAAAATTTCTTCTTTGGTTTTCTTTTTAACTGAAGTCTTTTCATATAATTTTGAAACAAAAAAATTATAAAATTGTTCTCCTTCTATTTTTACTAATGATTTCTCATTATTGTACCATGTAATTTCTAATAAATAATTAGTTTGATTTCCAAAAGATAATGCTCCAACAGTACCAAATAAGATATCGCCTGCAATAGCACTACCAATTTTTTTCGTTTGAGTTTGTGATTTATCTTCATAACTAATCACATTGTCCCCATTAATATAACAAACTAGTTGATGGTTATTCACTAATATTAAATCATAAGTTTGGTAAATATATAAGTAACTATCATGTAAATAACCTCCAATAATCTCCCCTATATATTTTTCTTTCCAAATTGTTTTCATAAATACTCCTATTTCTTAAAATAATTATACTATAAAATACTTTTTTTTAAAAATGTAACTAAGTATATAAATGTGTATTTCTCCACTTCTCATTTCAAAATAGCACGGCAAAAAGAAGTTTCCAAATCTCTATACCCTTTTAATTTCTCCTTTTTAGATTAAAAAATATTGAATATTTACTGTCATAAATTTCAGCTCGTTCTTATAAAAAAGATGTCAACAAATTTATTTTTGTTAACATCTTTATTTCCAATGAATTTTATCTACATTTTATTTAATTGGTAGACAAGCAACAAATTTGTCACTTTGCTAATATTGATTTTTTATCTTACTTACCACAACAATTCTTATACTTCTTGCCTGAGCCGCAAGCTCCCTACTTTTGAGTATATACAGTATTTATAGTATTACCGTTATTATCGGTATTTCAAGGAATTCTAGGCCTGGTAACAAATAGTATTTATGTTATTTATAGTATTATGTTTACTATAATTATTTCATAAAATGGGAACAAAATGGGAACATTGTTATCATTCGCTCACAAATAAGTTTTAAAAAATTTACATATTATTCAAAAATTAGTTTTTTATCAACGAATTTTCCTCATTTAATTAGTTTTTTCTTTAAACAATATGGAACAACTTCATTTTTTAATGTATTAGATAAAATTTCATTTTCACAAGAAGAATCATACCATAAAAAACTTTCTATTTCTTCTGATGTAGATAATTTTCCTTCTAAAAATCCATTATATTTAAATACATAAAAATGAATAGGTGTAATGCCATCACTCGTCGCAATTTCATCAAATTCCATAACTAATTCAAATAGTTTATCATCAAAAATTGAATAATCGCCTAATTCTTCATGGCATTCTCTAATTGCTGCCTCTAAAGGTGTTTCACCAATTTCAACTCTTCCACCAATCATCTGATATGTTGGTCTTTTTCTTGGTTTATCAATTAACAACTTTTCGTTTTTAAAAAACATAGTTCCTACAACATTCATTTAGTTGCCTCCTTATATTAATTTTTGCTAATTTAAAAAGATCAATTAAAATGTTCCCATTGAGAAACCCTTGATTTTACGGGTTTTTTGGCATTTTTGGGAACAAATTGAATTTTTTGTGCACATTTTGAGCACATTTTTCAATTTTTTGGGGTTTTTTTATGATTTTTTCAAAACCCTATGCCTCGCAAATCCTTATAAAATCTACTATTTTCCACAGCAATTTTTATACTTTTTACCACTTCCACATGGGCATGGATCATTCCGACCAATTTTATTAACTCGTTTAGGTTGCGCCTTAACTTTTTCTTTGCCGTCGTTAGCTTTACCTTCTAACGTTTGTTTTCTTTCCGTATTTTGTTTAACTTCGGCTTTTAGTAAGAATGTCGCGATATCACTATCAATTTTTTCTAATAAGTGATCAAACATTTCAAAGCCTTCCATTGTATAAGCTTGAATGGGATTTACTTGCGAATAACCCCTTAAGCCAATACCTTCTTTTAAATGTTCCATGGCACTCATGTGTTCCACCCAATTAGAATCAATTACCCGTAAGGAAATTGCTTTTTCAAATTCATTCATAATTGGTTCGGCCACCATTTTCTTTTCATAATCTTTGATAATTAAATCATAAAGAAAATCTTTTAATTCTTGATCTTTTAAATCTTCCACTTCTTTATATTTAATATCTTTGCTCTTTAAAAAGTTGGTATTTACGTATTCAATAATATCTTTTTTATCATCTTCCGTTAAATAATTTTCAGGGGGAATATGATTTTCCACTAAAGTATCAACCACGTTCTTAAAAGTTTCTAAAACGCGATCATGGATACTTTCTTCATCTAAAATTTCATTTCGTCGCGCATAAATTATTTCTCTTTGTTCATTTAAAACATTATCATAATCTAGCAAGCTTTTCCGAATATCATAGTTATTACCTTCAACCTTTTTTTGTGCCGTTTCAATACTTTTCGTTAACGTTTTAGACCGAATGGCTTGATCGTCCGTAAAACCAACACTGGTTAACATATTCTTTATTCTTTCGGTTCCAAAACGACGCATTAAATCATCATCAAAGGAAACAAAGAATTGACTTTTTCCAGGGTCTCCTTGTCGACCAGAACGACCACGCAATTGGTTATCAATCCGGCGTGATTCATGCCTTTCAGTTCCCATTACGAATAGGCCACCTAATTCTTTAACGCCTTCACCTAATTTAATATCGGTTCCCCGACCAGCCATGTTAGTGGCTAAAGTAATAGCGCCTTTTTCGCCGGCATGGGCAATTATTTCGGCTTCACGTTCATGATTCTTGGCATTTAATACTTCGTGTTTTAATCCGGCCTTCTTTAATAAAGCACTTAGTTTTTCGTTGGCTTCCACGGAAATAGTCCCAATTAGAATTGGTTGCCCTGTTTCGTGAATATATTTAACCGTATTAACTATCGCTTTATATTTCCCGGTTTCGTTAGAATAAACTAAATCAGGTAAATCTTCTCTAATAACTGGTTTGTTCGTCGGAATCGTAATAACATACATATTATAAATGCTCCGGAATTCTTCTTCTTCCGTCTTCGCCGTCCCCGTCATCCCGGAAAGTTTATTATACATCCGGAATAAATTTTGGAAAGTAATTGTAGCCATCGTTTTCGTTTCCGTATTAATTGTTACGCCTTCTTTGGCTTCAATCGCTTGATGTAAGCCTTCGGAAAATTGCCGACCATGCATTAACCGTCCCGTAAATTGATCAACGATAATAACCGCATCTTCTTGGACAACATAATCAATATCTTTTTTAAAACCATAATTGGCTTTTAAAGCTTGATTTAAATGATGAACTAAAACTGTATTATCCATATCATATAAGTTTTGAATATGCATTAAGCCTTCAACTTTTTTACTACCTTCTTCAGTTAAAGAAACATTTTTAGTCTTTAAATCAACAGTATAATCCGTATCTTCTTTTAACTTTTTAACTACGCGATCAGCTTCAATATATAAATTGTTAGAATTGAAGCGGCCTCCACTTATGATTAATGGTGTCCGCGCTTCATCAATTAAAATGGAATCGACTTCATCGATGATACAAAAGTTTAACGCTCTTTGAACTCTTTGTTCCTTCCGAACTACCATATTATCCCGAAGGTAGTCAAAACCAACTTCGTTATTTGTCGAATAAGTTATATCGGCATCATATGCGGCCTTTTTTTCTTCTAAAGATAAATCTCTTAAGTTAATCCCAACGCTTACACCTAAAGCCTCATAAATAGGGCCCATCCATTCGGCATTCCGGGTTGACAAATATTCATTAGTGGTAATAACATGAACGCCTTTACCTTCTAAAGCATTTAAATAAGCTGGCATTGTCGTCGTAATCGTTTTTCCTTCCCCAGTTTTCATTTCTGCAATATTACCATAGTGAATCGCTAAACCGCCTAAAATTTGGACGTGGAAAGGTTTTTCGCCAATTGTTCTATAGGCTGCTTCTCTAACAGCCGCGAAAGCCGGTACTAAAACATCTTCTAAAGTACCACCATCCGCTAAAATCTTTTTAAATTCAGCCGTTTTCGCCTTTAATTCTTGATCACTAAGCTTTTGCATTTCGGGCTCTAAAGCTTCGATAGCTTGAGCTTGTTTTTCAAACCGGGCTAATTCTTTATATTCTGAATCAAATAATTTTCTTATAAATCCCATAAGTGTGTCTCCTTTTCCCATTGATAACATTGTATCACAAAAACGATATTCTAGGGAAATTTATTTATAAACAAAAAGAAATAAGCTTGGGCTTACTTCTTTAAGCATTTACTAATAATTTATTATTTAGTTTAATTCGATCCGCGATTGTTGTTAAAAATTCCGAATTAGTTGGTTTCGAACGTTCGAAATCGATGCTATGACCAAATAAATCTTCCATTAACTTTAGATCACCACGAACCCAACTGATTTCAATCGCATGACGAATAGCTCTTTCAACTCGAGATGATGTCGTATCATATTTCATCGCAATTTCCGGATAAATATCTTTTGTAACTAAGGTACTATTGATTTCATTTTCATACATTAAGATAATACCATCACGAATATATTGATAGCCTTTTAAATGAGAAGGTATCCCTAATTCATGTAAAATATTACTTACTTCAATTTCAATCGAATTACTAATGGATTTAACTTCATAGTTTTCCGTTTTGGCAATATCTAAAATGCGATTTTCTAAAGATTCCATGCTAAATGGCTTTAACATATAAAAAGCTGCGCCTAAATCTTTAACTCTTCGAATCGTATAATCGTCTTTATAACTCGATAAAACGATTTCTTTTTTCCTAATTTTATGGTTTTTTAGTTCCTCTAATATTTTAATCCCATCTACTTGCGGTAATAAAATATCCAAAACCACAAAATCATAATCATTTGGGTTATTCAGTAAATAATCTAACCCTTCTTTCCCATTGTTGAAAATTTCTTTGATGGCAATTTTGGAATTATTTAAAAAGTACTTCTTCATGCTACTAGTTACTACATTATTGTCGTCAATGACAACAACTTCAATTAACTTTTCCAATGTTTGTCTCCCTTTCCTTTTTAATGCACATGTCTACATTATAAAAGAGGATTCTACAAAATGCTACAAAAAAGAAAGTCTAGTTTTGTCAATCGGTGTAAACTTTTGTCGAATAAGCGGTTATTTTTTTAATTTAGGCCAAAAAAAAGTCTCTATTTTTAATTAATAGAGACATCATTAGCTAAAATATCTAACATTTTTTGCACGTTTGCTACTTTTAAACTAGCACCTCCGACTAAAAAGCCATCAACATTCGGTATCTTACTATAATTGCCAATATTTTCCGGGGTAATGCTACCACCATATAATATTTTAAAATTTAAATCATACTTTTCGCGAATTAACTTTTTTAAAAACGTAAATATTTTCTCAATATCTTTAGCATCAGGGGTATTTCCCGTGCCAATTGCCCAAACAGGTTCATAAGCAATTAAAAGATCTTTTAATTCAATATTATTTAAAACTTCTAAGATTTGTCGTTCTAAAACTTTTTCGGTCAATCCAGCTTCTTTTTCTTTTAAAGTTTCCCCAATACAATAAATTACTTTTAAATCATTATTTTGGGCTTCATTAATTTTATTTATAAAATCAATATTAATTTCTTTTTTATAAATCCGTCTTTCACTATGACCTACAATTACATACTTTACATTTAGCTCTTTTAATTGCCGACCGGTTAATTCACCCGTCACAGTGGTATCAATTAAAGAACTTACATCTTGTGCGGCCAAATCATAATTACCTTTCGCTACACTTAAGAAATAAGGAGCTGAAAAAGCCAAGATTAATTTATTGGAGCCACAATTTATTGTCGATAATTCTTGATTATATTTAGTAAAATCATTAAATAACATTTTATTTTTTAAGTTAGCTACAAGGTATTTCATTTACTCCATCCATTCTAAAGCTTCAAGTTTACCATTAGCAATGTATTCTAAAGTAGCACCCCCACCAGTTGATAAAAAGCTAAAGCTATCCCCAAAGCCAAATTTTTTTACGGCCGCGACCGTATCTCCACCACCAATTATAACTCTTTTTCCATATTTCGCCAAGCTGGTAAAAAAGTTAATAGTTCCGGTTTGAAACTTTTCTTCTTCAAATTTACCCACTGTCCCATTGACAAAAATAATAGCACTTTTAGCAATATATTGTTGATACTTATTAATCGTATTTAAACCCAAATCGTAAATAATATCGCCATCTTTAATAAAATCTTCAGGTAAAATTATTTTTTCGGGATAAGTAGTTAAAAAACTTTTTAATTTAGCTAAAATTCCCGGATCTTCAGTAGCCAAACTACCCCCAATATCTTGATTCATTGCGCGTAAAAAAGAATTGGCAATGCCCCCACCGACTAATAAATAATCACACTTTGGTAATAAACTAGCAATGATTGGTAATTTATCATCCACTTTAGCTCCCCCCATAAAAACCGTAAAAGGATGAGGGGGATTTTGGATTAAATCATTTAAATTGGTAATTTCCTTTTCGACTAAAAGACCGATAGCATGGGGTAAATATTTAGCAATGCCGGCCGTTGAGGCATGGGCTCTATGGCAAGAAGCAAAGGCATCATTAACATAAATATCACCTAAAGAAGCCCAGAATTGCGCTAGTTTGGCATTATTTTTACTTTCTAATTTATTGGGATAATCTAACCATCTAGTATTTTCTAAAACGACAATTTCACCATTATGGCATTCTTTAACGATTTTCTTTACTTCTTCACCATAACAATGGCTCACAAATTTAACTGGTCTACGCATAATATTGGCCAAAGCTTGAGCCACGGGTTTTAAAGAATTATGGGGCATATCTTCCGCCGTTTTTACTCTTCCTAAATGAGAAAGAATAATTACTAAACAATTTTTTTCAAGTAAATAATTAATTGTGGGTAAACTAGCAAGTAATTTAGAAGAATCGGTTACTTGGCCATCTTTAATTGGAACATTAAAATCACTTCGCAGAATAACCGTTTTGTTAGTAACATCCAATTCACTTAATTTTTGCATCTTGATTCTCCTTAAAAGATGCTTTATTCAAACATCTTTTTGGCAGTCCGAAGCATTTGGGCGGTATAACCATATTCATTGTCATACCAAGCCACTACCTTAACTAATTGTTTACCATCTGCTTCCACGATGCTCGTACATAAACCATCTACTAGGGCGCCACATTTTTTATTAATAATATCACTGGAAACTACGGGATCCATCGTAAAACGTAAAACTTCATTTTGATGTTTTTCAAAACAACTATTGATTTCTTCAACCGTGGTATTTTTCTTTAATTCTACGGTTAAATCAACAACGGATCCATCAGCAACCGGTACCCGTAGAGCACTACCATCTAATTTGCCTAATAATTCGGGAATAACTAAACCAATAGCTTTCGCCGCACCCGTAGAAGATGGAATAATATTTTGGGCACTTGCCCGACCCCGTCTAGATCTAATTCCTTTTTTATGCACAATATCAAGGGTAGCTTGATCGTTCGTATACGCATGAACGGTTGACATAAAACCTTTTTCAATGCCAAATTCATCATTTAAAACTTTAACCACTGGTGCTAAACAGTTAGTAGTACAACTAGCCGCCGAAACGACAACATCATCACTACTTAAAACATCATCATTAACACCGTAGACAACGGTTTTCATAATTCCTTTACCAGGAGCCGAAATTAAAACTTTTTTCGCCCCGGCCGTAATATGTTTTTTGGCGCCTTCTAAATCAGTAAATTTACCCGTACATTCTAAAACTAAATCAACATCTAAATCTTTCCATGGTAAATTTTCCGGATCTTTTTCCGAATAAACTCTTATTTTATTATTACCATTAACAATAATATTTTCTTCATCAAAACTAATGGCATCTTCATGAAATGATCCATGAACCGTATCATATTTAACTAAATAGGCTAAATCTTCAGCCGGTGATAAGTCGTTTATGGCAACGACTTCAAAATCCGTTCCTGTTACTATTTGTCTAAAGGCCAATTTGCCAATCCTTCCAAATCCATTAATTGCTACTTTAATCATTATTTTTCCCTCCTATAAACTCTCTTAAAATAGAATCATCATTTATATATTCACTTGGAATTGTATAAAACTGTTTTAAAAAATCAATTAACCGGCGAGCTTCAACATAATATTTGGAATCACTTCCCACCGAATATAATAAAGGTTCCACATACACCTTTAGGACGCCAACTTCATAAGCTAACGCCGTATTTACAATTGTATTGGCCTGGTGAATAAAGGGAAAGATATATTTTTCTTCCCCATTACGCACCTTTTGCCAACTATCAATCGTGGCGGATACATCATAACCACGCGTGCGATTATCCCGAACAATTCGCCTTAATAACCGTAAATCTAACGTTGAAATATAATTATGTTGGTCAATATTAATGGGAATAAATGGACTTAAATATATTTTGTATTTATATTTGTTATCAATCCCCATCATTATTTTATCATTTAAGGCATGTAATCCTTCAATCAGGATAATACTATTTTCTTTTAATTTAATTTTTTTATTCGTAAATTCGCGTTTCCCCGTTAAAAAATTATAAGTTGGTAGCGAAACTTCCTGATTATTTAATAAATCACTAACGTTTTGATTAAATAAATCAATATCAATGGCATCGATGGTTTCAAAATCATAGTTACCAAATTCATCTTTCGGATTATCTTCCCGATTTAAAAAATAGTCATCGAGCGAGATATTAAGGGGATTATACCCCAAGGCTTGTAAGTAAGAACCCAGTCGTTTATTTGTCGTTGTTTTGCCCGAAGAAGAAGGCCCGGCGATTAACACAAATTTAATGTTTTTATCTTGACTAATCTTCTCCGCGATTTTGGCGATATTTAAACTAAAAGTTAGCTCCGTTGATTCAATAAAGCGTTTAATTGATCCATCGGCTATGGTTTTATTTAAATTAGAAACATAAGGCATTTCTAGGGCTTCGAGCCACTGTTTCCCTTTGGCAAAGGAATTAATGATATTATCATAATGCACATATTCGGGAAGCACGCCCCCTGAATTTACACCCGGGAATATAAATATTAACCGATTATTACCTAAATAAACTAAATTAAATTTTTGAATCGAGCCGGTTGAATAAGGCATTTCGGTATAAAAATAGTTAAGATGATTATCTAATTTATATAAAGTTACGGCCTTATCATTGATATTTTGGATATTTAAAGCTTTTTCGAAAGCCCCAATTTTTTGATAATATTTGATAGCTTCATTGGGCGCCACATTTAATTTTTCAATTCGCATATCCGCGGCAATGATAGCTTCCATTTTTTCTTTAATGGCTTCAATGTCGGGATGGGTTAAAATCCGTTTGGCTTTAATAACACCAAGCATTCCTTGGGGAACACTGTGTTCAAAACTAACTTCTAGTTTATTATCAAATTGGGCTAAAGCCACTTCAAAAATAAATTTTAACCCCGATTTATATATTTTATTACCACTGATACTATCAACATTTAAAAAATCAACTGTACAATTCGCTGTTGGCTTTTTACTTAAAGAATGTAACACATTGTTAACCCGGACCGCCAAAATGGCATTTTGGTCATGATAATCTTGGCTCATTTCATAAAAAGATGTGCCTATAGGATAATTATGCTCCGTTAAATCTGGAAAAGTTATTTTTATAGTATCCATATCTTAACCCCTAGCCTTTAAAAATTATACCATACAAAATTAAAAAATTATAGTGATTTTGCATATGTTTTATTTTTTTTACTTATATATTATATGGGTGATAATAAATGTTTTTGCCAACAATTATTGAAAAAAGTAGTAATAAAGAATATGCTTTTGATTTATATTCGCGGCTTTTAAAAGATCGGATCATTTTTTTAACGGGCGAAATTGATGATAATTTAAGTAGTATTATTATTGCCGAATTACTCTATTTAGATAGTTTAAATCATGAAGATATCTATCTCTATATTAATAGTCCGGGCGGCGCGATTACGGCGGGAATGTCTATTTATGATACGATGAACTATATTAAAAGTGACGTAAAAACTATTGCGATTGGTTTAGCCGCAAGCATGGCAGCCTTTCTACTGGCCGGTGGTACGCCGGGGAAAAGATGTGCCCTACCGAATGCGGAAGTCATGATTCACCAACCTTTAGGTGGCGCTCAAGGGCAAGCTACGGATATTAAAATTGCCGCGGAACGAATTATTGCTTTAAAAAAGAAGCTAAATAAAATCTTGGCGCAAAATACGGACCAAGACTTAGTAACTATTGAAAATGATACTGAGCGCGATAATTTCATGGATGTAGAAGCTGCCTTAAAATACGGCTTAATAGATGAAATTATTACTAATTCGAACGAATAATGATTTCACCATCGGCCGAATATAAATATTTTTCTTTCGCAAACCGGGCAACATAATCATTATCTTGTAACTTTGTTACTTCGCTTTTCAATTTTCCTTCTTCATCTAACAAATTAGCATATTTTTGGGTCAAATTCGCAATTTCCTTTTTATTTTCTAAAATACTTACCCAATCCTTTGAAACGGAAGAAATTAAAGAAACAATTAGCCCAATAATAAGCAATGATATCGTAATTAATCTTAACTTTTCTTTGCGCATTCTTTTCATATGCTCCGCCCCTATTTGACTTAATTTTAGCAAAAAAGAAAAATAAGCTCAATTTATTTTTCTTTTATTTTTACAAACTTTACATAAATTTACGATTTTAGGTTGTAACCATAAGGACAGCCAAAAACCAAGTCCAAACATTAAAAAGAAATAAAAATGAAAAATCCCATGATTAATTTTAAATAATAAATAAACATATAATAAAACACTATCAATTACAAAAACTAAAGTAATTAGATATTTTGTTATTACATGTAAATTTTTAATTAAATAAAGATTATACTTTGCTAAGTAATAAAAAAGCATGCCATAGCCAAAAGAAAAAAGCAAAGATTTTATTTGTAATAAACTATCCATTATTTAAATAATTTCGTAATGAAAGACTCTTCTTTATTTTTCTCTTTACCATCTAAATAAGTAAAACTATTAATTTTGCCTTTTATTTTAACATTACCATCATTTGTATCTAATTTTAATAATTCTAAACCTTCACCTTTTAAATGGATATTTCCCATGACTGATTCTAATAAAAATTCTTCATCATCAAAACTGATAATTTTATTTATGCCACTGATGGCCACACTAGCACGATCAATCATTTTAAATTCTTGACTACCAAAACTATAACCTTCTTCCATAGCATGTCCTCCTTATTCAAATATATGTTATTAATTAACAAGTTATTAATTTTTTTCTCTAATTAAACTAATTTCTTTTTGATCAGCGAAGGAACCTAAAACATTTCGAAATTGATTGACGCTTGTTACAACTATTTCATTTGCTACCAAAAATGTAAATTGGCTCGTTTGGGGAAAATAAACTATGCCTTGCGCTTTTCTTAAATTATATTCATTAACAATAAGCTCGGGTGCCGTTTTAATATTTAAACTTACGAGCCTATGCATAAATTCGACTAAACTAAATTTTTCGCCAAGATAAACTTCCGTCGTTTTAATTCCGTTTGGCTCTTCATTTACGACATGAGCGCCAATTAATATTTGATTAGATTTTTTATTATCAATTGTTGCATATAAATATTTAATATACATATTTCCTCCCATCAAAAAAATACATTACTTTAATAATGTATTCGTGATTGGTAAATAAATGCCTATTTTTTTAACCAAAAAAATAATCTCTTTCGAGATTACTTAATTATTCTTCTTCCGTGTCTTCAGTCGTTGGATTATTATATTCTTCAAGAATTTTTTCTTCGAACATTGCTCTAGTTTCAGCATTAATTGGATGAGCAATATCTTCGTATTTATCTTCAGCTAATTTACGGCTAGGCATAGCAATAAATAACTTGTCTGTTCCTTCAATTATCCGGATATTTCTTACAACAAAGCAATCATCTAAGGTTACTGTTGCATATCCTTTCATACGAGAACCTTCTCTTTCCACTTTGTGAACTCTAACTTTTGTAATTTCCATTCTTCATACCTCCAAATTATTTCACAATTCTATTTATATTTTACTTTAAATATTGCTAATTTGCAATATTTTTTATAAATATTTTAGCTTTACTTCCCCAGTGATTACATCCCGATAAGTAAAGCTTTTTTCTTCACCCCGAATCATGATGGTAAAGATATTGGGATAAATCTTATAAAGCACTCCTTCATAACGATCAACCCGATTTCTTAAACCATGAACACTAACTATAACTTTTTTATTTAAATTATGGGCAATTTGCTCTTTAATTACATTTAAATTCATTTTTTATCTCGGATACCCCACATACATTAAACCATTGCTGACTAAACCACCCATGCCATCTTTTCCATATTTAGTTTTATCTAGTAAATCCACAATATCTATTTCTTTACTGCGTTCCGTTAGGGCAATTGTACTGGCAATAATAGCGGGATCTAGGGTATGAATATTAACGCGTTTAGGACTGGAAGCAAAATTAGCGCCCGCTTTAATCAATTCTTCGTAATCACTTTGACATGCCCCCGCGATAATTACTAACTTTTCATGACTTTTTTCATATTTGCGGGCTACTTTGACCGCCTTAACAAAATAAGCCGAGTTTTTATAATTATTAATGTCATTGATATCGCCTTTTTTCTTATAATATGCATCATGCCCCGTGACGATTAAAATATCCGGTTTATATTCCACCAAAAGTTGCATTAGTTGTTCATAAATATTTTTTTCATTTATTTTTTTACCAATCGCCATAATGCCATTTTTTTTATAAAATTTTAGACACCTAGTTAAATACTCTTCATCCCCATCTATGTGTAAAACCTTGGGGGGTAAATAAAAAAAATCAGAGCGCTCTAAAGTATCAG
>CANQCH010000003.1 GCA_947589165.1 uncultured Bacilli bacterium | reverse complement strand
AGGATAAGATAATTGACAAAAAAAGCCTATTTTTGTATACTTTAATTAAGATGTAAGGGATGATGATAAGTGCGTTTTCGATATAAATCCGTTCTTATGTTAATAGTCGTTTTGATTGGTGTTTGTCTAGCTTTAGGGGTGACGTATCATCTTTATACGCATTATTTTGCTCCAAAATCAGTAGTTGTAGTTGATGGTAATTTAACGATTAATTATCTTAACGGCAATGCTTTTAAAAGCCGAAAAGATAAAGATTTAAATTTTTCCGTCACGAATAATGGTGAGCAAGAAGAAATATTTTATGTTAAGTTAGCTAATATATATGCAAGTAATGCGACTTATAATTTGCAAGGTAATAATAATGATTTAGCGCTTGAAAATAAATTATTATCGTCAATTGTGGCAAACCAAGTAACCATTCCGGCCCATACGACGCAAGAATACACTTTAAAAATTACGAATAAAGGCAAAGAAAACTATTCGGGAGAATTAATTGTTGCGTTGGGTTCCAAGGCCAGTTCAACCTTTGGCGAAATTATTATTGATAATAGTAATGTGGCTAGTAAGCCCGCCACAACCTTTAAAGAAGTAGCGACGACAAATGAAGGGTTAATTAAAGACGAAACAGAAGCCGGGACAATTTATTACTTCCGAGGGGCTGTAACAAATAATTACGTTTCCCTAGCGGATGAAGTTTGGCGGATTGTCAAAATTAATGCTGATGGTTCCGTTAAACTAGTTTTAGATAACGTTATTGATACTAGTTCTAGTTATTATGATGGAACAGATTTTACTTATGCTAATTCTTTAATTAAAGAAAATTTACAAGATTGGTGGAACATCACTTTAAATAATTATAGTGATTTAATTGCTAGTTCTAAATTTTGTAATGATACTTTAATGGCGGAAGATAATACGAACTATGCGGCTTATAATCGCTTAAGTATTGATTATATTCCGAATAATATTTGCCTGGGACAAGAAGTAGTGGCTAGTATTGGTCTTTTAACCGCGGATGAAGCCATCATGGCCGGGGCCAGTACGAGCGAAAATAAAGATTATTATTTATACAATGCTGATATTAAAAACGCTTATTATACCATGACGGCGGCGACGAAAAATAATACCAATTTTTATCCTTATGTGGTAGATACGAGTGGGGCATTAAATACCAAAACAGTGGGCACACAATTACTTGGGGTTAGACCAGTAATTAATATTATTAAAAATATTTCGGCTACCGGGATGGGAACTAAAGAAGATCCTTATATTTTATTAGACATTTAAGCTTAGATCGCTTATAATAGACTTTATATTTACATTATTAATTGTAAACATAAGATTTTAGTGTTAATCATTTGACACGTTAATGGTAAAATAAGGTTGTGGTGAGAAATATGCAATTTATTAATGATGTAATTGAATTTTTAAAATCGCTAACTTTTGTCGACTATGTATTTTTTTTAGCCGTTTTAGTTTTAATGGTTTTAATTACAACGTTATTTTATTTTATCAAGATTAATGACGATGTTTTAAAAAAGAATGATAAAAGTTTAGATGAAACACAAGAAATGAAAATTGTTAAGGAATTAACTAAAGATTTAGAAAAAAAGGAAGAACCACGAAATATTGCTTTTACGGATTATGAAAAAGATCAAGAAGAAAAAGCGATCATAAGTTACGATGAATTATTAAAAAAAGATACTAATTATGAAATAAATTATGAAAATGAAGAATTTTATGATGATTTATCTGTAAAAAAATTTGATTTAGATAATTTAACGACCGAAAAGGCGGAACCATTAACCCTTAGTAATGGGGGAAGAGCCATAAGTTATGCCAAAGAAGAAGCTTTTTTAAAAGCTTTGCAAGAATTACAAAAAGGTTTACATTAATATTTTTATGGGGGCAACATGAAATTTACGATTTATACGTTTGGTTGTAAAGTTAATCAATATGAATCTAATATGATGAAGGAACAATTGCTTCATCATAATTTTTCGTATACCCCAAATATTGAAGAAGCTGATATTTTTATTGTTAATACCTGTACCGTAACAAATACGGCCGATCAAAAATGTTTAAAATTAGTTCGGCGGTTACTGAGAAAATATCCAACGAAGGTTAGTGCCATTGTCGGTTGTTCGGTTCAAAATAATTTAGCAAAATATGCTGATTTAGGAATTAATATTTTATTAGGTAATAAAAATAAATCGCATTTAGGGGAATATATTACCCAATTTCAAAAGAATCATGTACCTATTCAAGATGTTTTATTTAAACGAGATTTACCTTTTGAAAATATGGTTTTAGAAGACTATGATCGGGCGCGCGCCTTTATAAAAATTGAAGATGGTTGTGATAATTTTTGCTCTTATTGTATTATTCCTTATGTCCGAGGTACAGTTAGAAGTAAAGATTTTGCTTTAGTTTTAACGGAAGCTCAAAGTATAGCACAAAAACATCAAGAAATTATTTTAACCGGAATTCATACGGGGCATTATCAAAGTAATGATCACGATTTAGCGGATTTAATTTGGGCGTTAAGTGAAATTCCTGAGTTGAAAAGAATTCGTTTATCGAGTATTGAAATTACTGAATTAAATGCTAATTTTATGAAAGTTTTAAAAAATTGTCCTAAGTTAGTAGACCATTTACATATTCCTTTACAAGCGGGAAGTAATCATATTTTAAAAAAGATGAATCGGAAATATGATGTGGCGGAATTTAAGCAAAAAGTCGCGGAAATTAGAGCAATTCGGCCCGACATTGCTTTATCGACTGATATTATTGTCGGTTATCCGGGGGAAACCGAAGCGGATTTTCAAGAAACTTTAGCTTTAGCCAAGGATTTAGCCTTTGCCAAAATTCATGTTTTTCCGTTTTCGGCAAGAGAAGGAACCGTGGCGGCGAAGGATCCGGATATTGTACCAGATGTTATTAAAAAGGAAAGAGTAAAAGCCCTAATGGCGTTATCGCATGAATTAGAGGCAGCATACTATGCCAAATTTAAAGGCCGGGAAGTTGATGTTTTAGTCGAAAAAGTTAGCAATGGGCATAGTTATGGTCATACCAGTAATTATTTAGAAGTTGACCTTGCGGAAGAATTAACCGTTGGTCAAATATATCAAAGGACATTATGAGTTACATTAAAGGAAAATTACGGAAAACTATCTATTATAATGAAGATAATGGTTATGTCGTGGCTTTATTTCGGGTAAAAGAAACTGATGACGAAGCCTTACAAGAATATGTAAATAAAACCATTACCGTGACAGGCAATTTAACCGAAGTTAAAATCGATTTAACGATGCTTTTATATGGGGAAATGGTTCAAAATGAAAAATTTGGTAAACAATATAAATTTACCCGTTTTGAAATTGCTAAACCTACGACGAAAGAAGCGATGATTGAATTTTTAGCGAGTAATTTTGTCCAATCTTGCGGCGAAAAAACGGCCAAAAATATCGTGGAAGTTTTAGGCGAAGGGGCAATTGATCAAATTAAAGAAGAAAAGGAAGTACTTTTAAAGGTCCCGGGTATAACTTTAACTAAAGCCACCAAAATACATGAATCACTCGTTAATTTTGCCAAAAGTAGTGATGTTATTTTAACTTTTCAAAATTTTGGGTTTTCGATTGAGGAATGTGCCAAAATATATAATCGGTTTAAAGATAACATTGAAGGTATTTTAAACGATGATTTTTATGATTTAAAAGAAATAATTGATTTTGCCAAAATTGATCAAATTTATTTACAAAATTATGGCGAAACGGTAATTCGTCAAAAAGCTTGTATTTTAGAAAGTATGGAAATTTTAGCTAATCAATTAGGTGATACTTTTTCCTATTTAGATGAAATTAATCTGGTTTTACAACGGGAGTTTCAAATTTTTCTTAGCGAAGAAGATTTAACTTTAAAGTTAAGTGATTTAATAAAAGAAAAACGCATCTATCAAGAGGAAAAACGTTATTATTTAGCTGCTTATTATGAAGCCGAAACTAACATTGCCAGAAATTTACGGATGATTGATCAAATGCCGGCGAAAAAGATTCCTAATTTAGCAACCAAGTTAGAAAAATTAGCGGCCAAAAGTAATATGACTTATAATGCGGATCAACAAAAAGCAATTATTAGTGCCTTAGAAAATAATATTACAATTATCTCAGGCGGCCCAGGCACCGGGAAAACCACCATAATTAATGCGATCGTGCAACTTTACATTGCCGAATATAAACTATCGCCCGTCGATATTATGGAAAGAATTGCCCTTTTGGCCCCAACTGGTCGGGCTAGTAAAAAGATGGCCATGGCTACGCATTTACCGGCTTATACAATCCATCGTTATTTAAAATGGAATAAAGATCGGAATAATTTCTTCTATAATGAAGATAATAAAACCACTCAAGAATTAATTATTGTTGATGAAGTATCGATGATTGATGTTAAATTATTTGATGCTTTATTAAGGGGGATAAATTGGCCGATTAAATTAATTTTAGTCGGGGATATCTTCCAACTACCGAGTGTAGGACCCGGCTTGGTTTTAAATGATTTAATTAGTACGGATTTATTTAATTATGCACCTCTAAATATTATTTATCGGCAAAGTAGTAATTCCTATATTCCTTATTTAGCGAAAGAAATTAAAAATGTCGATTTAAGTGAAGAATTTTTAAATAAAAAAGATGATTACGCTTTTTTTGCGGTCGAAGCCAACCAAATTAAAAATACGTTGGAACAAATAATTAATTATTCTAGAGAAAAGGGCATTGATGAAAAAAATATGCAAGTTTTAGTGCCGATGTATAAGGGTGAAAATGGTATTGATAATTTAAATCGCCTGTTACAAGATATCTATAATCCCCATGATCCGAAAAAGTTAGAACTTATTTTTGGCGATGTAGTCTACCGGGAAAATGATAAAGTTTTACAATTAGTTAATGATTTAGATCATAATGTTTTTAATGGTGATATTGGTTATATTATGCGCATCTTAGGTTCCAAAGTAACTATTAATTTTGATGGTAATGTGGTAACTTACGAAAAACATGATTTAAAACAAATCAAACATGCTTATGCCATTACGATTCATAAAAGTCAAGGGAGTGAATTTGATCACGTTATTTTCCCCGTTTGTCATAATTATTATAAAATGCTTTATAATAAATTGGTTTATACGGCCGTTTCCCGTGCTAAAAAAACTTTAACGATTATTGGCGAATCTCAAGCTTTTGCCATGGCGGTTCGGAATAATTTTGCGAATAATCGGAAAACTAGTTTGCAAGAAAAAATTCACCATATTTATGAGGTATAAAAAAATTTAAGGCGGTTATACTAAAGTTAGAGGTGGATAATGAAAAAAATGATGGGAGCCATGATGGGCGTCGCTTTAATGGGAGCGATGGGTACGCTTGGTTACATGATGCTTGATAAAAGTAAAAAGCAAAAAATCGATAAAATGTTAAATAATGCGGCTAATGAAGCTAGCAAAATGGTTAAAAAGATGGATAAGTAAATTATCAATCTTTTTTTTGACAATTTTTTTTAAAAGTTTATGTTATAACTAAAATGGTGAGAAGATGAAAACTTATGGAAAATTAATTATCGGGGCTATTTTATTAGGAACAATCTTTGCTTTTTTATTTTATCGGGATATTAAGGCGGAAGTTAATGATATCACTAATGATGCCGAAAAACTTTATTTATTTCAAGTTGGTGTTTTTGCCTCGGAAGCTAATGCGCTAAATTATGCTCAAAATTTTGCGAGTGAAGCCATTATTAATATTGATGAATATTACCGCGTTTTAACCTGTGTAACCCCATCAAAAGCTAATAAAGAAAAATTATATAACTATTATCAAAAGCAAAAAATTAATTTTTATATTAAAGAACTACCTTTAACTACCGATATGGCAGATAAACTAACAAAAGCCGATCAATTGTTAGCGAAAACGGATGCTAATGCGGCCATCAATGAATTATGCGAAGAAATGCTAAAAACCTTTGTTACATATTCTAAATAAATTTTAACCATACTAAAGGTATGAAAAAAGATAAATTAACTTATTTATTAATATTGTTGGTCTTGCTTTTGTTTTTATTTCGGGATTTTTTAAATATGATTATGATAAATAAAGATGAACTTTTACAAGCTAGTATTATTAATACGGCTTTAGTTACAGAATTAAAAACCGATAATGAAGCTTTAAAAAATATAATCGCGGGTGCTGATGCCCTTAATTATGAGGCGACCATTTCCAAGGTTAAATATCGCAACATTTATGATTTTAAACAAGAAATGACTATTTTTAAAGGAAAAGAGCAAGGTTTAAAAGCAGGTGACGCCGTTTTAAATACTGAAGGTTTAATTGGGATGATTAAGAAGGTAAATAAAAATACGGCCATAGTGCGCCTTTTAACTAATAAAGAAAGTAATGCTTCCGTTAAAATAAATGATGCTTTTGGCATACTTAAAATGAAAGATGGCGAAATGGTTGTAAGTAATATGACCAATTATGATAAGGTGCAAGTTGGGGATAAGATATACACATCAGGATTAGGTAATTTACCCGGGAGTATTTTGATTGGCGAAGTTGCGGCGATTACGAATGATTCCTTAGAAATTGAAAAAATTATCACAGTTAAATGGGCCGTTGATTTTACCCATCTTAATTATGTTTATGTTGTAGGTGGCAAATGATTTATTTATTAGGAGATATTTTAATTTATAATTTAAGTCCTTATCATAGTTATTTGGTTTTATTAAATCTAGGACAAAAAAATTGGCTTTATTTAGTTCTGGTGGGACTTATTTTAGATTTTTTCTTAGCAACCTATGGTTTTCATTTATTCTTTTTCTTAGGTGTTTATTTAATGCAAAGGTATGTTTTCCGGCTTAATTTAAATAATTTTTTATATTATGGTTTATTTCAGCTTAGTATCTTTTTCACTTACTTTATTTTTAGTCATTTACTCTTTGGTTATTTTACGTATCCCGTCTTAATTGAAGCGTTTCTTTTACAATGTATTTTTATTTTCCTTAGTTATAAAATGGGACACGTTCGCATAAACTTAATTGGGTGAAGATAATGAATGAAATTAATACTTATTTAGCGGATTTTAAAAATAAACATCGTTATGGTTTAAAAGTAAAATTAAAAAGTAATGTTCATCGCGCCAAGATAAGTTTATTTCTAACCAAATTTTTAATAAGTGTTATTTTCTTTTTAGGCAGCCTTATTTATATAAAAACGAATGAAAAAAATGTCTTACTTTATAAAGAGTATGTTTTTAGTGAATCTTTACCTTTTACGAAAATAAAACAAGCCTATGAAAAATACTTTGGGGAAGCAATTCCGGCGACGCCGAAAGAAGCCACCGTTTTTAGTGGTGAATTAGTCTATAAAAAAATTGAAGATTATCTAGATGGGGAAAAACTAACGGTTAATTTAAATTCTTTAGTCAAGACTTTAAACGGGGGAATAGTTGTTTTTAATGGCGAAAAAGAAGGTTATGGTAATACCGTGATTATTCAAGGTAATGATGGAGTAGATATTTGGTATGGTAATTTAGCAAACGTAAATGTCAAGCTTTATGATTATTTAGAAAAAGATACGACGATTGGGGAAACCAAAGATGATATTTTATACTTAGTAATTAATAAAGATAATAATTATCTTAAATATGAAGATTATCAAAGTTAATCCTTTTACCATTTTATTTTTATTGGTGGCTTTTGGCTGTGGTTTAATTAAAAATGCCCTCATTATTTTTTTAATTGTTTTAATTCATGAAGCGGGGCATGTTTTTTTTAGCCTTCTTTTTGGCTATCCCATTTTAGCTATTCATCTTTATCCTTTTGGTGGAATAACCATCGTTAATAAAGATCTAAACACGCCGCTTGGTAAAGAATTATTAATGGCAAGTGGGGGTGTAATGATGCAACTAGGGCTTTATTTGAGTTTATTTTTACCTTTTTTTTCCTTACATACCAAAAATTTAATTTTTTTATACAATACCAGTATTATGTTATTTAATTTATTACCAATAATTCCGTTAGATGGAAGCTTAATAGTAAATTGCCTCTTAAATAAATTTTTATCCTTTCAAAAAGCTTATCGTGGCCAAATAATTATTTCCCTTGTTGGTCTTATTCTTTTTTTAGTTTACGGTGTCAATCGGTCGTTAAATACATTTTTAATTAGTACGTTTTTAATTTATAAAACTTTTTTAGCCATTAAAGATGAAAAATTTATTTTTAATCGGTTTTTATTAGAACGATTTTTAAAAAACTTTCCTTTTACCAAAATAAGTACGCAAAAGGGTAATTTAACGATTTTAAAAAAAGATACGTATCAATATTTTCGCGAAGATGATAAAATTATTAGTGAAAAGATTAAATTAAAAGAAAAGTTTCATCAATATCAGGGATAAATTACGTAAATTACCAATAAAATGGTAAAGAAGTAGGCACAAATAATTGACAATTGCCCATATTTTTGATAAACTTAAAACGTTTTAAGTAATTTCGAAAAAAACCGCTCGAAAAAGGTTAGAAAAACTAGGGTAGTTACCTTAACGGCGCGTCTTATGTTAGGAGGTATGAAATGAAAGCTATATTTGAAACAGGTGGCAAACAATATTACGTATCTGAAAATGATAAAATCTATGTTGAACTTTTAGATGCTGAAGTAGGTAAAGATATTACTTTTGATAAAGTTTTATTTGTTGATGGTAAGTCTGGTAATCCTTATGTGGCGGGAGCTAGTGTTGTTTGTACGGTAGAAAAACATGGGAAAAGCAAAAAAATTAAAGTATTTAAATATCGTCCCAAAAAGAAATATCGGAAAACCCAAGGTCATCGGCAACCATATACTTGCTTAGTTGTGAAAAAAATTAATGGTTAATAATGATTACAATTGAAATTAAAAAAAAAGAAATAACGGTTAAAGGTCATGCCGGGTATGCTGATGGTGGCAAAGACATTGTCTGTGCTAGTGTCTCAAGTATTATTTATACCACCGTTAATGGTATATTTAATCTTGATAAAAGTGCTATCAAATTTACAGATAGTCCCAAATTACTTAAAATAACTATTGGTCATCCGAGCACGGTCGTAACAATTTTACTTGATAATATGGTCGGTTTATTGGAAGATTTAGCTATTCAATATCCCGAAAATATCAAAATAATCAAAAAGGAGGAAAAGTAATGTTTAAGTTATATATAAATTTAAATATCCAACGTTTTGCCCATAAAAAAGGTCAATCATCTACGGATAACGGTCGGGATTCCGCTGGTCGCAGATTAGGTGCAAAACTTGCTGATGGTGAAAAAGCCAAAGCCGGAGCTATTATTTATCGCCAAAGAGGCACAAAAATTTTTCCTGGTAAAAATGTAGGTATGGGAAAAGATCATACTTTATTTAGCTTAGTTAATGGAATTGTAAAGTATGAAAGAAGTGGCAAAACCCGGAAAAAAGTTAGTGTTTACGAAGCTAATTAATCAACCAATTGAGGTTGATTTTTTTTGTTAAAGAAAAAGTAGAGTATGGTATAATACTTAAAGGAGAAAGTTATGCTTAAAGTTATAAAAAGAAAAAATAATATATCTTTTACTTATGATCTTATTTTTCAAGATGAAAAAAAGTTATTTAGAATGTCATATGAAGGAAATTTAGATATATATTGGTCAATGCGAGGGACCAAGTATGACCGTATAGATGATGAATATGGTTATTATGAATTTTTAATTACGAAAGAAAATTATTCGCTTTATGAAGAATTTGCTTTATTTTATGAAAGAATAACTAAAGCACAACTTTTTGCTGAAGATCCCCTAACGGATTTTACGACGTATGCCGCTTATAAAGAAGCGAAGAAGCATCATGAAACTCAGCAACAAGCTTTTTTAACATCGGATGTTTATCACGCATTGGTACAGGATGGAGTAATTACCTGGTTAAGCGATGATGCTATTACGGATGAAAATGATGCGTTATATTTTCTTTTTCCTCCTGCTTACATCACAATTAAGAAAATGAATGATGCGATTTCTATAGAGTTTAAAGTAAAACTGGTTAAAGGAATCCGTCAGCAACCAGCAACGGTCCGAATTCGGACTAATGGTTCGGCCTATCAATATTTTTATATTCCGTTTATGTTATTATATCAAGAGTTACAAAATTACGAAGAAACACCACAAATCCATATTGAAGAGTATTTATATCGCCGGCGGAAAAAATAAGATATAGATTTGCACTTTAACTAAAGTTTTAATATAATGAAAATAACCAAAAAGGGTGATAAAAATGTTTGTTGATGAAATAAAAATTAGAGTGGAAGCCGGCAATGGTGGCGATGGCTGTACTTCGTTTCGCCGGGAAAAATATGTGCCCATGGGTGGACCTGATGGTGGTAATGGAGGCCGTGGTGCTAACATTGTTTTTCAAGTTGATGAAAGTTTAAAAACTTTAGTCGATTTAAGTTATAAAAAAATTATTAAAGGGGATAAAGGTATTAATGGTAAAGGCGCCAATAAATATGGCGCTAATGCTAGTGATATTATTATTAAGGTACCCGTGGGAACGACCATTAGTGATTTAGATAGCAATAAAGTTTTGGCTGATTTAATTAAAAATGGCGAAGAATTTATTGTCGCTCATGGCGGTCGCGGTGGTCGTGGTAATAAAGCTTTTGCAACCCATGATAATCCGGCCCCAAAATTTAGTGAAAAAGGGGAGCCGGGAGAAACTAAAAATTTAAAAGTAGAATTAAAAATTTTAGCTGATGTCGGTCTTATTGGGATGCCTAGTGTGGGTAAAAGTAGTCTGTTGGCTTTAATTTCGGCGTCTAAGCCTAAGATTGCGGCTTATCATTTTACGACTCTTAGTCCTAATTTAGGCATGGTACGTTTAAGAGATTATCGGGCCTTTGTTATGGCGGATTTACCGGGGTTAATCGCGGGTGCTAGTGAAGGTGTCGGTTTAGGAACAACCTTCTTAAAGCATGCCGAACGGACAAAAATTTTAGCACATGTTATTGATATGGGAGCAATAGAAGGCCGAAAACCTTGGGAAGATTATGAAATTATTCGCGAGGAAATAAGTAAGTATGATGAAAAATTAGCTTCTAAACAAGAAGTAATTGTGGCTAATAAAATGGATCTTCCGGAAGCATCCGACAATTTGAAACAATTTCAAGCTAAATATCCCGATAAAATTATCATGCCGATTAGTGTAGCTAATAATACTGGTATTGATGCTTTATTAACTATGCTGGCGGATTTATTAGATAAAATTCCGCCGGAAGATTTATATAATTTAACGGCCGAAGAAGTTAAATATACTTTCGCAGATAATGTCCCTTTTACTATTCATAAAGAGGATAACGTTTGGGTGGTCGAAGGCGAACAGATCGAAAAACTATTTAAAATGACCCGTTTTGAAGAAGATGAAGCAGTTTTACGTTTTTCGCGGAAACTAAAGGGCATGGGGCTCGATGATGAATTAGAAAGATTAGGCGCTAAACCGGGTGATGAAGTCCAAATTTTAGACTATATCTTCGAATTCAAAAGTTAAAACATCACCAATGCGCATATTTAAACTAGCGTTTTTCGGTAATTCTAAAACGCTAGTTTTATTTATATCTTCATTGACCATGACAATTTTTTTGGGGGGTATATTTTGGTAAATATATTCAACTACACAATTTTCATCTAAAAAAATAAGATCGATATTTTCCTTCATAAAATAAGTATGAATACTAATACAATTTGGAATTAGTAAACCAAAATCAATTTTGGGTCTGAACATTAATCCTTTTACTTTCTGAGTCCATGAATAAGCAATTTTAACTGGTATTTTTTGATTATTTAAAACTATAAACATAGTTATCTCCCGTAAAATATATGCTAAAAAGAGATATTTATTGATAAATAATTGAAAATTGAAAATAAAAATGCTATTATTTTATTATAAGGTGGAAAATAAAATGACAAGAAAAAAACAAATTATTTTATTATCTATTATTGGCTTACTTATTGTTATAACTTTAGTATTAACAATTACTTATTCTTATGTCAAACCTGTTAGGGATTCTGAAAATAAAACTAATATTACTGTGGCGGCTTGTGCTAAAATTCAACTTAAAGATAATGAAAAATCCATTACAATAAAAAATACATATCCGATGAGTGATGAGTTAGGTTTAGAAAATACACCTTATGAATTTACGGTTAATAGTACATGTGATGATACTTATGTTGGCTTTAATTTATATTTATCTTCTTTAGAAAGTAATCTAATTAGTGATAATGATGTTAAATTTGCTTTAAAAGATGTAGATGAGCAAAAAATTGTTGCCACTGGAAAAATAGGAGAATTAACAACGACTACGGAAGATGAGTTTACTGAAAGTGAACATCACGAAATAGAGCTTAGTGTTGGTCAAGTAAAAAATATTTATAAAGCTTACAGTATTAAGTTGCCTTATCGTCAAGAGGTCCATTATGCTCTTTATATTTGGATAGATAAAGATGCTAGTAATGAAGTTATGCAACAAACTTATACCTTAGGAGTTTCTTTAAAAGCCTATGAACGAAAAGCAGATAATTATTTAGATCATAGCTTAATCGCTACCACTTATCGTTCTGATGAATATAAAGATCAAATAAAAAATATTTATTTTGTTAATGAGATCAAAGATGAAGCCACTATTAGTCAATTTCAACATTGGGATTTATCTGAAAGACAAAAAAATCAAATTATTGGCTGGTTAGAATCTAGCGGTGATGATGCTGTACCATATAATTTATATATTGGTTCAAATGATGAAATTCAAATTAAAGATTTGAGTTATGCCTTTGATAAAATGACAAATGTTGAAACAATAAATTTTAGTAACATTGATACTCATGAAGTAAAAAATATGGCATATATGTTCCATGGGGCCAAAAATATTACAACTTTAGACATAAGTAGTTTGAATACGCAAAACTTAACTAATATGGATAGAATGTTTGCTGCAAATAGTTCATCTGAGCCAATGAAACTAGAAAATATTATTGGTCTCGAAGACATAAGCACCGGTAAAGTAACGAAAATGGGGTCCATGTTTTATTACAATAGTAATATAAAATCATTAAACATAAGTAATTGGGATACACATAGTGTAACTGATATGTCATCCATGTTTCTAGAAAACAAGGCTTTAACATCTTTAGATTTGAGTTCTTGGGATACAGGTAATGTAACTACTATGGCGTCTATGTTTAACGGAGACACTTACCTAGAAACAATAGGAGATGTAAGTAGATGGAATACTTCTAAAGTAACTAGCATGAGTATGATGTTTCGTTATACTAATAATCTAAAAAAATTGGATTTACATTCTTGGGATACACATAATGTAACAACTATGGCATATATGTTTGATGGAAATACAAAATTAGAAACAATAGGAGATGTAAGCGAATGGAATACATCTAAAGTAGATAATATGTATGCCATGTTCTCAGGTACTAGTACTTTAACAGCATTAGATTTAAGTGATTGGGATACACATAATGTAACGAATATGGGATTGATGTTTTATGGAACTACTAACTTAAAAACAATAGGAAATATAAGTAAATGGAATACTTCTAAAGTAACAAATATAGAACAAATGTTCCAGAATGCAAGTAATTTAACATCATTAGATTTGAGTGGTTGGGATACACAGAACATAACATCTATGACAAATATATTTAGTAATATGTCAAATTTATCAACTATAAATTTAAGCGGTTGGACGCTTAAAGATCCAGGTCCAATTGTGAATACCATTAAAACTTTACCAAAATTAGAAACGGTAATATTGCAAAATTGGAATTTGCCAGATATAACAAGTATATACATGTTATTTTATTCTGCTAATTTACAAACTACTAGTATTAAATATCTCGATGTAAGTAATTGGAATATTCCTAATGTTACACAAGGCTCATACGCTTTTGCTGGAATCTCTAGTATGGAAACTATTATTGCTAAAAATTGGAATTCACCAAAATTAAATAATTTAAATAGTATGTTTGGTGGAAATATTGGCTTAATTAATGTTGATCTTAGCGGTTGGAAATTAGATAGTGCCGATAATATGGGATATTTATTTTCAAGCTGTCAAAAAGTACAAAGTTTAGATCTTGGTAGCTGGCAAACTGCAAATGTTACCCAAATGCAATATATGTTTAATGATATGCCTGCTTTAAAAAAATTAATTTTTAATAATGCAACTTTTACAAAAGTTAATAATTATCAAGGTATGTTTAATGCAACACCTAATGATATTGAAATAATTGTTAAGGATTCCGCAGCTCAAACATTTATTCAAACGGCTTTAGGTGCTGGTAAAGGACATGTAACAATAGGATAGGGTGGTTTTATGTATACATATTTTAAAGGAATTATCACGGAAATTGATAGTGGTAATATTACAATCGAATGTGGTGGTGTTGGGTATAAAATAAATGTACCTAACCCTTTTAGTTATAATATTGGCGAAGAATATAAAGTTTATGTTTACACCAAGATTAGTGAAGATGATATGGCTTTATTTGGATTTAAAATAAAGGAAGAATATGAACTTTTCTTAAAATTAATCTCGGTTAAAGGTTTAGGACCAAAGTTAGCTTTACCAATTATTGCTACGGGTTCTATTAGTGGAATAGTTGATGCCATTAATCGTGAAAATATTTTGTATTTAACTAAGTTTCCTAAGATTGGTGAAAAACTAGCCCGCCAAATAATATTAGATTTGAAAAATAAAATTAATATTGAAGGTAATGCAGAAACAGAAAATAATAGTATTGAAGAATTAATGAGTGTTTTAGAATCTTTAGGTTATAAACTTTCGGAAATTAAAAAAGTTATTCCGTTAGTTAATCCGAGTGAAAAATTAGAAAATCAAGTTAAAGAAGCCTTAAAATTAATGTTAAAATAGGTGATGATATGAACAAAAAGGGTTTTACTTTAGTTGAACTATTAGGGGTAATTTTAATTTTAGCTTTGGTCGCGGTCATTGGTTCGGCTAGTATTTCAGGCGTTACCAAAATGATTAAAAAAAGTATGTGGCAAAGTGAAATTGAAATTATTGAAAACGGTGCTATTCGGTATGGGGAAGATAATTTATATCGATTAAGACAAGATGGAACCGATAAATGTGCTTTTATGAATGAAGAGCCTAGCGAATCATTGCATTGTTTAGAAGTCACGGTGGAATATTTATTAACTCGTAATTATATTGTAACTGATGATCGAGATGAAGATGGTAATAAGGTCATTATTAATAATGAAACAGGAAAACGTGTTAATGATGATAAAGTATATGTTTGGGTGGAAAATAATAATGTTTATGCTCATTATGAAGAAAGTTAAATTAAGGAACAATTCGTTGTTCCTTTTTTTTGTCGACCATGATAAAATGAGAAATAGGAGGATGGATATGGAAAAATATGTTTATATGTTTCATGAAGGAAACAAGGATATGAAAAACTTACTAGGAGGTAAGGGAGCAAATTTAGCCGAAATGTCTAATATTGGTTTACCAGTGCCCAATGGTTTTACCATTACGACGGAAGCTTGTAATAAATATTATGCTGATAATGAAACAATTAGTGCCGAAATTGTTAGCGAAATAAAAACTAAGATTGCCGAATTAGAACAACTTTCAGGGAAAAAATTTGGTGATTTAGCTAATCCCTTACTTGTTAGTGTCAGAAGTGGGGCCCGAGTAAGCATGCCGGGGATGATGGATACAATTTTAAACTTAGGTTTAAATGATGAAATTGCGGCTTCTTTTGCCGAAAGAAGTAATAATAAAAGATTTGTTTATGATTCTTATCGGCGTTTTATTCAAATGTTTAGTGATGTTGTAAAGGGTTATTCTAAGAAAAAATTTGAAGAAATAATTGATGACGTAAAGAGCCAAAAAGGCATAAAACAAGATATTGAACTTGATGCCGACGATATGGTTTATTTAACCGAAAAATTTAAAGAAGAATATCGTAAAAATGCTGGTGAAGATTTTCCGCAAGATCCGTTTGAACAATTAATTGAAGCCGTTAAAGCGGTTTTTCGTAGTTGGAATAATGAAAGAGCCATTTATTATCGCCGGTTAAATGATATTCCTGGTGACTGGGGAACGGCCGTTAATGTGCAAGAAATGGTTTATGGTAATAGCAATGATTTATCGGGAACCGGGGTTGCCTTTACGCGTAATCCAGCAACTGGGGAAAAGAAAATTTTTGGCGAATACTTAATTAATGCTCAAGGGGAAGATGTCGTTGCCGGTGTAAGAACTCCAGCTGAGATTGATACCTTAGCTAAAGTAATGCCGGAAGTATATGAAGAATTTGTGAAAATCGCCGAAACTTTGGAAAATCATTATAATGATATGCAAGATATGGAGTTTACAATTGAAAATGGGAAGTTATTTATTTTACAAACGCGTAATGGGAAAAGAACCGCTAAAGCAGCTGTTAAAATTGCCGTTGATTTAGTTAATGAAGGGAAGATTTCCCAAGAAGATGCGGTTTGTATGGTTGATCCTAAACAATTAGATGCTTTACTTCATCCCACCTTTAGTGAAACCGATTTAGCTAAAAGTAAAGTAATTGGTGAAGGTTTAGCTGCTTCCCCAGGGGCTGGTTCTGGTAAAATATATTTTGATGCTCCAAGTGTAATTAAGGCTAAGAAAAATGGCGAAGAAGCGGTTTTAGTGCGTTTAGAAACTTCGCCCGAAGATATCGAAGGAATGAATTCGAGTGAAGGAGTATTAACTATTCGCGGTGGGATGACTAGTCATGCTGCAGTAGTAGCTCGGGGCATGGGAATTTGTTGTGTTTCGGGGGTAGGTGATTTTACCATTAATGAAACGGAAAAAACTTTAAAAACGAAAGCTGGATTAGTATTCCATGAAGGCGATTATATTTCGTTAGATGGGACTACTGGTAAAGTTTATGAAGGTAAAATTGCTAAAGTTCCGGCTTCTATTAGTGGCGATTTTAAAACCTTTATGGCCTGGGCTGATGAAGCACGCAAACTACAAATTCGGACTAATGCGGATACGCCAAAAGATGCTCGGCAAGCGAAAGAATTTGGGGCCGAAGGAATTGGTTTATGTCGGACAGAACATATGTTTTTTGAAAAAAATCGGATTTTTAATTTTCGGAAAATGATCTGTGCAACGACAGTGGAAGAACGGGAAAAAGCGTTAGAATTAATTTTGCCATATCAAAGAGAAGACTTTGAAGGCTTATTTGAAGCCATGGCACCATATCCAGTAATTATTCGTTATTTGGATCCACCTCTTCATGAATTTTTACCTAAAACTGATGGTGAAATTAAGGAACTCGCTCTTGATTTAGGTAAGACGGAAGAAGATTTACGGAATGTTATAGCATCTTTAAAAGAATTTAATCCTATGATGGGACATCGGGGCTGTCGGTTAGCCATTACTTATCCCGAAATTGCGAAAATGCAAACGAGAGCCGTTATTGAAGCTGCAATTAATGTGACGAAAAAGGGCATTAAAGTAGAACCCGAAATAATGATTCCGTTGGTTGGCGAAGTGAAAGAACTTAAATATGTCAAAAATGTAGTTGTTGAAGTCGCGGATGATTTAATTAAAGCCTCAGGTTTAGATATTAAATATAAAGTGGGAACCATGATTGAAATTCCTCGGGCTGCTCTTTTAGCTGATGAAATGGCCGAAGAAGCTGAATTCTTTAGCTTTGGCACGAACGATTTAACACAAATGACTTTTGGTTTCTCGCGTGATGATGCTGGTAAATTTTTAAATGCTTATTATGAAAAACAAATTTTTGAATCTGATCCATTTAGTCGGATTGATCAAAAAGGAGTAGGAGCGTTAATGACAATGGCGGTCCAAAAAGCGCGGACAGTTAGACCTGATATCTCTTTAGGTATCTGTGGCGAACATGGTGGTGATCCATCTAGTATTGCTTTCTGTCATCAATTAGGCTTTAATTATGTATCTTGTTCACCATATCGGGTGCCAATTGCAAGATTAGCTGCTGCACAAGCCGCAATTAAAGAAAAACAAGGAAAATAATTAAGACTAAGTTTGCTTAGTCTTTTTTAACATGCCGATCGGTCAATCAATTTATGAACGATTAGTGATTTTTCGAGCAATTAATCACTAATGAATAGTATAAATCAAGAACGTAATAACTTTACAATATTCTGAAAATAAAAGGTTATTAAGTATAATTTTAGATTTTGCCACAAATATATTGATAGTATTTAAAGAGAGGTGATATTAATGAAGAAAGTAAATTTATATGGGTATGAAATATATGAAAATGGAACAATTTTAAGATTAAATGGTAAAAAACCTATGGCTTTTCATAAAACTATTGAAATTGTAGTAAATGGTGAGATTAAAAGTGTTTCTTATGCAAGATTAGTTTATTATGCTTTTCATCAAGATTTTGACTTTGAAAATTATAAACTTTTGGTGCATCATAAAGACAATAATTATACAAATAATGCTATTGATAATCTTTATGTTACTAATGCAAAGAAACATTTAAGAGGTAAAAATCATCCTAGATCCAAATTAACTGATGAGCAAATTAAAGAAATTAAAATGTTATATGAAAAAGGAAATAAGGAAACTAAAGGAAAAGATACTAACTATCCCTTTAAAAAAGTTAGTTATAGAAAGTTAGCACAAAAATATGGTGTGAGCCATAACTTAATAAAAGAAATTGTGAAAGGCGGTTATAGAGGAAATAACTGGTATTCATCTTAATGATAAAGCGGGAAATTTTAACAAATATAAAAACCAACTAACCAATTAAAAAGGGTGATATAAAAATTATATAATTTTAAAATTCCTAATAGAAAAACTTCAGCAATTGCTGAAGTTTTTTTCATGCTAAAAAAGGAAAAAGCTTTTGATACGACTATATATATAAGTGAAGGGAGGTTATATGATATTTATAAAAAAATATAAAAAAATTTTAATTATAGTGGCATTAATTATTTTAAATTTTGTTGGTCTTAGGCAAATATTTCTAGCTAAATCAAAAGAAAATGGCGAAATTATAAGTTGGGAAAACGAGAACGATAATACTGATAGTTTAAAAAGTGAGGTTAAAAAAATTAAGGTTGATATTAAAGGGGCAGTAGTTCGACCTGGTGTTTATGAAATGTTAGAAACTGACACTTTAAATAATTTAATTCTGGCTAGTGGTGGCTTTAATGAAGATGCCTATACTGCTAATTTAGGGTTAAGTAGTCTTTTAAAAGATGGCTTAATGGTTTATGTTTATACCATTAAAGAATATCAAAGTAATAGTAGTAATGATAGTTCTATATCTAAATCAGATAAACCCGCGAATAGTTCTTCAGCTAGTACTACTAAACCCAAAACTAATTATAGTATTACCAGTAAGGTTCCTAGTGAAAAAGAAGCGCCTAATAATGATAATACTAAAGAAACTATAAAAACGGATGAAACACCAACGAAGGAAGAAAATAATGAAGAAGCTATAGAAACATTAGTTGTGAATATTAATACGGCATCTATTACCGAGTTAGTTAAATTAAATGGCATTGGGGAAGCGAAAGCAGCGGCTATTATTAATTATCGCGATAATAATGGTTTATTTAAAAATATTGAAGAAATAATGAATGTTAAAGGAATTGGACCAAGTATTTATGCCAAAATTAAAGAATATATTACGATTTAATATTCTTTATATAGGACTTATTATTTTTACTATTGGTTATGTCTTTATCTTTACTAAATTTGTTAAATATCAGTCTAAATATAGCCAAACTGATACAATGATTACAGGTGTTATTACTAATTATAGTTTTAATGGAAATAAATTAGCATTAGATATTAAAGCTGAAGAAAAGATAAAAGCTACCTATTATGTAAAAACGGAAGCAGAATTAAAAAATTTACAAACTAAAATTTGTTTAGGTTGTACGATTAAATTACAAGGTCAGGGGAGTGTAGCCATAAATAACACTATTCCTAATACTTTTAATTATCGAAAGTATCTTTATGCGAAAAGAATATATAGAACTTATCAAATTGAAAAATTAGCAATATATTCTAATAATAATTGGTTGTATAAAATCAAAGATTATTTTTATAAACGGATAGATACTTTAGAACATAGTGATTATTTAAAAATATTTATTTTAGGCGATAAAAGTTTAATTAGTAGTGAAGAATACACTAATTTTCAAGAAAATGGCGTTGCGCATTTGTTGGCGATTTCCGGAATGCATATTGGGGTCTTTTTAAAAATCTTAGATTTATTTTTAAAAAATTTAAAATTAAGTAAAAAGACCTTTATTGTTACTAGTATTTTATTTTTTTATGCGTTTTTAACTAATTTTAGTGCTTCAATATTAAGGGCAGTTTTATTTTACTTATTATTAAATATTAAGAAAATAAAAAACTTAAAAATGAGCAATTTTCAAGTTTTATTAATCACAGCATTTATATTAATAATTATTAATCCCTTTATCGTTTACGATGTTGGTTTTATTTATTCTTTTGGCATTACTGGGGGAATTATTTTAAGTCATAAACTAATTAAGGGCAAATATTTTGTCCAATTATTAATAATCAGCCTTATATCATTTGCCTTTTCTTTACCTATTACCATTAATTTAAATTATGAAATTAATTTTACAAGTATTATCGCCAATTTATTTTTTGTTCCCTTTATCTCTTTAATTGTTTATCCGTTAGCTTTATTAACATTTATAGTACCGCTAGTCAATCCCATTTTTAGTTTTACCATAGGACTTTTAACTAAATTAAATACCTTTACAAATCTTTTTAAAATTATGCTGGTAATTCCTAAATTAAATTGGTTGGTTATCATTTTATATTATCTTTTACTAATATTTTGTTTAAATAATTTTAAATATTTTCTGAGTCTTGGTATCTTAATACTCGTGGTAAAATTTTTACCTAAATTAGATAATAATTATTACATCTATTACTTAGATGTGGGGCAAGGGGATTCTTTTGTTTTAATTAGTCCGCATCAACAAGAAATTATCATGCTCGATACGGGCGGTAAAATAGATTATGAAAAAGAGACTTGGCAAAAACAAACCAAAAGTTATCATTTAAGTGATAATACTTTAAAATTTTTAAAAAGTTTAGGAATTACCCGAATTAATTATTTATTATTAAGTCATGGCGATATTGATCATGCGGGTGAGGCTTTAAATATTTTGAATAATTTTAAAGTAAAAAATATTGTTTTAAATAAGGGGCCTCTAAATGATTTAGAAAAAAAGATTAGCGAAGTAGGGCCTATTAGTAAAGAAATTAAAAGTAGATATTTTCCGTTAATTAATTTAAATAATACCATTAATTCGGATGAAAATATTAGTAGTGCTGTTTATTATTTAAAGATTTATCAATATGGTTTTTTATTCATGGGTGATGCACCTAAGGCTATCGAAGAAGAGCTTATGAAAAATTACAATTTAAAAGTCGATTTTTTAAAACTAGGGCACCATGGTTCGAATACTTCGAGTAGTGAACTATTTATTAAAAATTTAAATTTTCAATATGGTATCATTAGTAGTGGTCGTAATAATATATATGGGCATCCAGCTAAAGAAACGATAGCTACTTTAAAAAAATATGGGTGCAAATATTTAAATACGCAAACGAGTGGCACGATTGCGCTTACAATTAGGCCAAAGACCTATACCATCAAGGAATATAAACCATAAAATATAATACATTAATTAATGTTTAAATAGATAAAAAGACTTTAGCTAGGTCTTTTTTTAGTGTATAATAATTTTAGGAGTCTCATTATGATATATTTAATAGCCGCAGAAAGTTATCGTCTTATTAATGAAGAAGTTGCCAAAATAGTTAAAAATAAACCCTTTTTAATTATGAATTTAAATAAAGTATCTTTAGATGAAGTTTGGCAAGAAACCAGTTATTTTTCTTTAACCAATGAAGCGAAAATTATTATTGTTAGTAATGCTAATTTTTTTGCGACCACAAAATTAAGTGATAAAGATAGTGATAATTTAATTAGTTATTTTACGCATCCAAACGAAAATGTAACGCTAATTTTTACCACTTTAAATGGTGTAGATATGCGGAAAAAAATTAGTAAAATGATTAAAGAAAAATATCAAATGATCAATATTTTACCTTATACATGGAAAGATAAAGAAAAAGCGATTTTTGACTATGGTAAAAAGAATGGTTATACTTTTGATACCGAAGTAGTTAATTATTTATTAAATAATACGAGTAGTTTAGATATTTTATATAACGAAATGGATAAAATCTTTTTATATTACAATAAGCCCTCTAAAGTTTTAATGCCCGATGTTAAAAAGATCGTGGGATCAGTTGTCGATAATAATAATTTTCATTTTGTTAATGCGGTCGTTAATAAAGATTTAGATTTGGCTTTAAAATTATATAATAATTTAAAAGTTTATAAAGTAGAACCACTTAGTTTAGTGATTTTATTAGCCCGAGAATATCGGCAAATGTATTATTTAAAAAAATATCAAGCTAAGCATTTATCTTTACCGGTTATCTGTAATAAGATGCAGTTACAAGATTGGCAAGTAAATAAATTATATACAAATTCATTAAGTTATACGGATACGGAACTATTAAATAATTTGCGTTTATTAGGAGAAATGGATGTCAATATTAAAACAGGACTTTGGGATAAAGATGCCGCTTTAATTAACTTTTTAGTTAACATCTGTGGTTAGTTTTAGTTGCGTAAAACCTTAGTTTATACTATAATAAAGACAGTTTTGGAAAGAAGGATTAGATATGAAGAAAAATGTACATGAAGTGGAAATTAAATTAGATAAGGAATGGCAAGAATGTTTAGATAAAACATTTAAGAAAAAAGCGAAGGATGCCAAAGTTGATGGCTTTCGGAAAGGTAATGTACCTAAAGATATATATTTAAAAAATTTTGGGATTGAATCTTTATACCCTGATGCTGCCAATGAAGCTATTCAAATTGCTTATAAAAAGATTTTAGATGAACAAAAAATTGTTCCGGTGATTGAACCAACGGTTGATATCACGGGCATTAGTGATGCGAATATTATTTTAAAATTTACTTTCATTACCCATCCAGAAGTTACTTTAGGCGAATACAAAAATTTAGGTTTAAAGAAAGAAAAAGTAACCGTTAGTGCCAAAGAAGTAGATGATGAAATTGAACATCTAAGAGGACATATGGCCGATATGGTGGTTAAAGAAAATGGTGTTATTGCGGAAGGCGATACGGCCGTGATTGATTTTAAAGGTTATGTTGATGGTCATGAACTAGAAGGGGGAACTGGCGAAAACTTCCCACTTGAAATTGGTTCCCATTCTTTTATTCCTGGTTTTGAAGAAGGCCTAGTTGGTTTGAAAACCGGGGAAACAAAAACTTTAAATTTAAAATTTCCAGAAAATTATGTGGCGGATTTAAAAAATAAAGATGTTAAGTTTGATGTTACTGTTAAAGAAATTAAAACTCGTTCTTTACCGGAAATTAACGAAGATTTCTTCAAAGATTTAGGTTATGAAGATGTTCATAACTTAGAAGAACTAAAAGCCAAAATCAAAGCGGATATTAAAACCCAAAAAGAACATGAAAATGAAGATAAATTTTTAGAAGAATGTTTAAATAAAGCCGCTAGTAATTTAAAAGTTGAGATTAATGAAGAAATCATTGATGATGAAATTCATCGCATGATTGATGATTATGCTAATCGTCTAGCGCAACAAGGTTTAGATATTAATAAATATTATGAAATTACCGGAACAACCGCGGAAGATTTACATAAACAAATGGAACCTGAAGCCGAAAAAAGAATTAAATATCGTTATTTAATTGAAGCTATTGTCGATGCGGAAAAAATTGATTTCACGGATGCTGAAGTTGACAAAAAAGCTAGCGAAATGGCCGAAGGTTATGGCATTACCGTTGATGAATTACTAAGAGCTTATGGTACCAAAGATATTGTTAAATACGATATGAAAATGCGGAAAGCCATGGAAATTTTAACCAAAAATAATTAGTTAATTGACAACTTTTAGTTGTCTTTTTTCTTGCGTAAAAATTTGTAGGATGTTACTATAATAATAGGTGAGGCTAATGCAAACAAAAGAAGAAATTTTAAAAACGATTAAAGTTTTAATTCTTTGCGTCATTATTTTTATTGTGGCTTTTATTGTCTATCACTTTATCGTCAACTGGGGAAATCATAAACCCAAGGAAGAACCGGATAGTATCGATTATAGTTTTACCAATATTAATGAAAATTATCAAAATCCCCACTACTGTTCGGCCGGGTATTATATAGTTGATGATGTTTCAACAGATGAAGTAAAAACGGTGATGCTTGATGAAAAACTAAATGTTATCGAAACTTTTAATTTTAGTCAAGAACAAATCTACTGTTTATATGATCATTATTATTTAATTAATGATCAAGGTAGTTATATTTTAAAAAGAAATAATAGTATTGTTGCCGGTAATATTAATTTTAATGATGTTTTAACGAATAGGTTAGTTTTATATCGGGATAATGCCGATACTAGTGCGCAATATATTAGTTATCTTTACTTATATAATGTAATCAATAACTATCCTAATTTTATCGTTAATGATTTCGTTTATAATGCTTACAATAATGAAGCCTATATGGGTATTTTATATAATCTTAAAACTGGTACTATTATTGATAGTCATTTAAATGATGCTTACCAAATAAGTGATAATAAGGATTATTTATATGTCCAAAGTTTAAATAGTTATTTGTTTAATACTTTAAACGAAACCAAATTATTAGAAGGAAAAGAATTAATTTTTGCTTCCTTAAATAAAGAAAAAAAGATTGTAACTAATAATTCAACTAATAATTTAATTTATAAAGATGTCAATGGTTATGGAATTGCGGATTTTACCGGAAATATTGTTATTCCGGCCCAAAATTTAAACTTTAGTTTAACTTCTAATAATGGTGATTATTTTGTGGTAATGAAAAATGGTAAATACGGGATAATTAATAAATTTGGATCACTAGCTTTAGATTATAACTATGATTTTATTACTACGACTCCTGAATTTATCATCACGGTCCAAAATAAAAAATTAGTAATCTATAATAATACCTTAGAAATTTTAACTGATGAATATACCACCAAAGAAAATACGATTACCATTCAACAATTTACGGATTTTTACCAAATCAAAAATATTATGACTGATGAAGAAAATGAATTAATTTTAATGAAAACCGGAAAAATTAATTTAATTCGGGGTCTTAATTATATTGCCAATTCCGAACTTTTTTATGATCAACCAGCTTTTTTAGTTAATCAAAAGGGTAGTTTTAGTGTTTATTTTAATCAAGATGAAAAAATGGGAATTAATACCAAATATCAAAGTAATGTCACGAAAGCTATAATGCTTAATTATAATCAGTTATATACCGAGTTACCGACCGAAAATAAAATTAGATATAATTATTATCGAATTAATTCGGGGTCATTAATTGCTTCTTATACGAAAGAAAAAGTTGATGTGGAATTTGAAGTATTTAAAGTCGATAAATTAGTTTTTAGCCGGGAAAATAATAAAATAAGTGTTTACTATCATAATAATTTATACGATGAAATTACAGCTGATAAAATTAGTCATTTAAATGCAAATAATTATGTAGTGCAACAAGAAGGAAAAAATAATTTTGTCCAAATAATTCAAAAATAACTTTTGCAAGTTATTTTTCTTTATTGTAATTTCAACCGCACCACTTTTAATAAATTAATTCTATATCAAAAGAACTCTTATAGTCAAATATTTTTTTAGGCATACTATTAATTGCAAAACTAATATCATCTAAATAGATTTGTGGTATCATTTTCATTGAACTTCCTTTTGGTATAAATCTTCTTACCATCGCATTCATTCTTTCATTTGTTCCTCTTTGGAAGGAGCAGTAAGGATCACATTTATATAATTTTACACCTAGTTTTTTAGCTGTTAGTCCCAAAGCACTGAATTCTAAGCCATTATCTACTGTTATTGATTTTACTTCTATATCATTTTTTATTATGTAGTTATATATTAATTTATCTATATAGTATTCGTTTTTATATTGTGCTTTTATTAACCATAATCTTCTCGTACATCTATCTACTATTGATATTATTGAATCATATTCATTTCTTTTTCCTACTATTGAATCTATCTCTAAATGGCCTTTTTCCTGCCTTTTTTCTATATACTTTGGTCTTAAACTTATTGGGAGCACTGTTTTATTATCTAGATTCCATTGGAAGTGGTTCATCATTCCACTTTTATTTTTTCCTTTTCTTTTTTTATAACATAATCCTTCTTTTTTTATTTCTAATTTTCCTTCATTTATCCAATTATATACTTGTTTTACGCTTGGACATTTTACTCCTAAATAATATTTTTTAAACTTATGGATACATATTTCTATTGAGCATGTTCGTCTGTCATATTGGTTATAAAAATAATTTAAAAATATATCATATTTTTTATGTATATCTATCTTCCTTTTTCGATATTTTCCTGATTTATATCTTGATATAGTTGAATGGCTTATTCCTAGTATTTTCGCCACTTTTCTCATTGATAGATCTTGCTTTAACAATATATCAATTTCTACTTTCTTTTTTTCTGTTAATTGGGTATAATTCATTTATGAGTCCTCCTTGCCGGGTGGGGCTCTTTTATTTTATCAAAAAAACCGCACCTTGTGGTGCGGTTCAAATTTCAATTTAGGAAAATAACTTTTGCAAGTTATTTTTTTTAGCCTAAAGCAAGATCGAGTAGCATCATTATCGAAAAGCCGATCATCGTAAATAGTGCCATTAAATCTTTCTTTTTATTGGTTTGACTTTCGGGAATTAATTCTTGAACGACAACATAGATCATTGCTCCGGCAGCAAAGGCCAGTAAAAATGGTAAAATGGTCCGGACTTTAATTACTAAAATGGCCCCAATAACCCCCGATATAGGTTCGACAATGCCACTTAGTTGGCCATAAAAGAAAGCTTTGGTGCGAGAAAAACCATCACGTAAAAGGGGGACGGAAATCGCTGTGCCTTCGGGAAAATTTTGGAGACCAATACCAATAGCTAACATTATGGCCGCGCCTAAAGTTGCGCCTTCAATACCATAAGCTAGAGAGCCAAAGGCAACCCCAACAGCTAGACCTTCGGGGATATTATGTAAAGTAATGGAAAAGATTAGCATAAAACTGCGTTTTATTTTATTTTTATTATCCTTTTTTAAGTGCTGATCAAATATTTTATCACCGATAAATAATAAAATTCCGCCCATGAAAAAGCCAATCGTAGTAATTAACCACGGAATCATCTGTAAATTGGTAGCCATTTCAATCGCCGGTGAAAGTAAAGAAAAAAATGAGGCCGCAATCATAACGCCGGCGGCAAAGCCTAACATAGCATCCATAATATTTTTATTAATTTTCCGAAAAGCAAAGACAATTCCTGCCCCTAAAGCCGTAATACTCCACGTAAATATTGTGGCAATCAAGGCTTGCATAGTATAGTCTAAATTTTGAAACCAGGTGAACATAATTTTCCTCCAATCAAAATATTTTATGTAAAAGAAAGAGAATTGGTTAATTAAAGGTAAGACATTGACTTTTCCTTTTTCCTAGTGTATTCTTAAAGTATGGTGATAATATGAAAATAAGTCCAACAAGTTCCAAATATGGTGTTATCGCGGCATTAATTTCCGCGCAAAATCCGCGCTTTGAAAATATTAAAAGTGATGAATTAAAGCATCCTTTAGCTTATCCGATGGCGCAAGAAATGGTGGAAAAATTTTGGCAAAAAAATGCCTTTGATATCAAGCTCGAACATTTAACAACTGTCAAAAAAGTTTTAATTTCCTATTTATTATGGCCAAGTGACGAAGCTTTTATAAATGATTATGGTTCCCTAAATATAGCCGGTGGTCTTAAAAATAACGAAAATGGGGAAACAACTTTATTAGGTTATTATGGTAATGATGGTGATTTATTATTTTTACGGGCCGAATTTATTTTAAAAGAAGAATTAAAAAAAGCTTTAAGTGAAAAAGAAGAAGCCAAAGCCTTAGCTTATGCTGAATTTATTGTGCAAAATGAAGAATATTGTCGGACCTTTTTAAAAATACCTTTAGAAAGTGAAGAAGCCAAAGCTTTAGCGGTATCTTATTTATTAGTTCCTAGTGATGAAGAATTTTTAACCGGTGTCAATAATTATAATGTGGCGAAAAGTATTTACTTTGATCCCAATACGGCCATGGTCAAAAATAGACTGCGTTATTTAAACCAAGAAAAACACAATTTTAAACATTTTGCCGTTTGGGAATTAGCTGAGATTGCTGCGCATCGTACCCATCAAAATAATTTAAAGCCGTCAAGTACGATTTATATGATGGAATATCCGCAAAAAGAAATGGAAACGGCAGAGCAAAAACTGGAAATTTATAAAAAACGTATTGAAGCTTTAGAAAAAGAAAATGCCAAGTTACGTTCCCAAATAGGACCTAATGAAAATGAATTGGTAGCCACATTTTTAGCTAGTAGTGAAGGAAATACGATTAATCGTTAAATCTTAAAAAGTGCACGAAAAAAAGTGCACTTTTTTTCTTTACATTTGCTAGTTAAAACTTTATAATAACTTTTGTATTTGGAGGTCGTTATGAACAATGTAATCCCCGTCATTTTATTAAAAGAATTAATTATCCTCCCAAATCAAGAAATTAAAATTGAATTAAATAATAAATTAAGCAAATTAATTATCAAAAATGCTTGGGATAATTTTGATAGTCGACTTTTAGTGGTAAGTCCCATTGACGCGAAAGAAGAAGAACCGAGTATTGACGATTTACCTCGCGTTGGGGTTATTGCCAAAATAAAAAATAAATTACAATTACCGAGTGGAAATATTCGGTTAACTTTACGTGGTTTAAAACGCGTTATTGTCAGTAATTATTTTGTTTCTAGTTGGAATGAAAATATTTTAAATTGTGAATTTCAAGAAATTGAATTACCCAAATTTGCCGTTTCGGAAGAAAATGCTTTAAAAAGAAAATTAATTGCCACTTTAAAAGAATATATTGATTTAGCAGATAATGTTTCTAATAGTATTTTAGCCACGATTAATAAAGCGAAAAGTATGGGAGCTATTACCGATATTATTACCTCTTTTTTACCTTTTAATTTTGAAAAAAAGAGTGAATATATGCAAAATTATAATCCTTTAAATCGGGCTGTTAATTTATTAAACGATTTAAGAGAAGAAATTGCGATTTTAAAAATTGATGAAAAATTAGATGATCAAGTTAGAGAAGTTTTAGAAGCTAATCAAAAAGAGTATATTTTAAAAGAAAAAATTAAAGCTATTAAATCTGAGTTAGGGGAAAAATCTTTTCAAGAATTAGATACCGAAAACTTTAAAAGTAAATTAGCTACTTTAAAAATTGCTGGTGCAATAAAGACGAAAATTGCCGCCGAAATTGAAAAATATTCATTAACTAATGAATCGAGTCCCGATTTAAGTGTCTTACGCAATTATTTAGATTGGGTTTTAAGCCTACCATGGCATAAAGTCTCTAAAGACCCCAAAGATGCCGATGCAATAATGCAAAAGTTAGATGCCACCCATTATGGTTTAAAAGAAATCAAGGAACGCATTAGTGAATATATTGCTGTTAAAGGTAAATGTCCTAATATTCAAACCCCAATTATTTGTTTAATTGGCCCACCAGGCGTCGGAAAAACTTCGATTGCGATGGCGATCGCGGCGGTTTTGAATCGGCAATTTTATAAAATATCGGTTGGTGGTTTAAACGATTCCACCGAATTAATTGGTTCCAGAAGAACTTATCTCGGGGCCAATCCGGGCAAAATTATTCAAGGTTTACGGAAATGTGGTACGAAAAATCCCGTTATTTTAATTGATGAAGTTGATAAAATGACCAAAAATTATCATGGGGATCCCGCGAGTACTTTACTGGAAATAATTGATCCTGTGCAAAATAAATATTTCACGGATAATTACATTGAAGAACCTTTTGATTTAAGTGAAGTATTATTTATTTTAACGGCGAATTATTGGGAAAATATTCCGGAAACAATACTTGATCGGGTCGAAGTTATGGAACTTAATAGTTATACGATTTTTGAAAAAAAGGATATTGCCCAAAAATATTTATTACCGAAAATATATCAAGAATATGGTCTAAGTACAATTAAATTAACCGATAAACAAATATATCATTTAATTTTAAATTATACGAGAGAAGCTGGGGTTCGGGAGTTAGAACGCATTTTAGAAAAAATTGTGCGGAAGATGGCTATCGCAGGGCAAAATCGCCTAACGGAAAAAGATTTCGTTAAATATTTAGGTAATCCTAAAAGTCAAAATAGTTATTTATCGACGGGTAATATTGGTGAAGTTAATACCTTAGGCGTAAATGGTTATGGCGGCTTTTGTTCGAAATTAGAAGTTACCTTAAGTGATGGTGATGGAAAAATTTATATTACTGGTTCGGTTGGAAATGTAATGGAAGAAAGTGTTTTAGTGGCCATTAGTTATATAAAAAGTGAATATAAAATTTCCTTAGATAAGAAAAATTTACATGTCCATTTTCTCGATGCGGCATCGAAAAAGAATGGTCCATCGGCGGGCTTATCGATTTTAGTGGCTTTAATGAGCATTATTAAAAAGAAAAAAGTAGCAAAAAATATTGCTTTTACGGGGGAAATTTCGTTACGCGGAGAAATTTTAGAAATTGGCGGATTAAAGGAAAAATTAATTGCTGCATATAATAATGGTGTTAGTACTGTGTATATACCTAAAGCTAATATTCCGGCTTTAGAAGAAGTACCAAGTATCATTAAAGATAAAATGACAATATGCCCGATCAGTGACTTTAAAGAATTATATACAAAAATTTTTAAATAGGGTATAATGTCTATAATTGGGAGTGATTTAATGAGAACGACAGATGTTTATAATAATATTAAATATACAAAAATTTTAAATAAAATTGATGAAGAAATAAATAATGTTTCGCTTGATACCCGTAAAATAAAAAATAAAGATTTATATATTGGGATTAAAGGGGAAAACTTTGATGGTAATGAATTTTACGAAGAAGCGTTAAAGAAAGGAGCCACACTTTTAATATTAAAGGATGGTTCTTTAGCTAATCGTGAAGACATTATAGCCGAGCTAGAAAAAAATACGCAAAGTATTGTTTTAGTTGAAGATCCAATTAAAGCATTAGGTGAACTGGCTTGTTTTAAACGGAGTACCTTTACCAAACCCGTAGTGGCTATCACTGGTAGTGCCGGTAAAACTAGTACCAAAGATATGGTTTATAGTGTCTTAAAAGAAAAATATAATGTTCATAAAACGATTGGGAATCAAAATAATCATATTGGTCTACCATTAACGATCTTAAGCATGGATGATACCAAAGATATTTTGGTGGTGGAAATGGGTATGAACCATTTAGGCGAAATCAGTTATTTAACGAATATTGCGAAGCCGGATGTCGCAATTATTACGAATGTGGGTACTGCTCATATTGGTAATTTAGGTAGCCGCCGCAATATTTTAAAAGCCAAATTAGAAATTTTAGAAGGTTTAAAACCTAATGGAACTTTAATTATTAATCAAGATAATGATTTATTAAATGAATGGTATCAAAAAAATAAAGCTAATTATCAGCTTAAAACGATTGGGATAAAAACTAATGCTGACTTTCAAGCTCTTGATATTAAAGAAAATGAAAATGAAAGTAATTTTTGCTGTCAAAGAGAAAATTATCATGTGCCAATCGGGGGCGAACACTTTATTTATAATGCCTTAATGGCGATCGCGGTTGGTACCATCTTTAATTTAAAAACCAATGAAATTCAACAAGGTATTGATAATTTTGAATTATCACGCAATCGGATGCATTTAATTGAAAAAAATAAAATTACCATTATAGACGATTGTTATAATTCTAATTTTGATTCTTTAAGTTATAGTATTAAATATTTAGGTAGTTTATTTGGCCGCAAAATTGCGTGCCTTGGTACGATGTTAGAGCTAGGTGAATTTTCCGAAGAATTACATGCTAAAATTGGGGATGTTATTGTAAATGAAGACATTGATATTTTAATTACAGTTGGAAATTATACCAAATTAATTAATGACCGCGCTATTGAATTAGGTTTTAATTTCCAAAATTCTTATCATTGTAATAGTAATGATGAAGCTATTGCTTTAATAAATAAATTAAAAACCCCAGATGATAAAATTTTAATTAAAGCATCACAAGCCCTAAACTTTAAAGAAATTGTCCAAAAAGTCATTTGACTTTTTTTTTTTTTTTTGATAAAATG
>CANQCH010000002.1 GCA_947589165.1 uncultured Bacilli bacterium | reverse complement strand
AAAGAACTTTTAATTAAAGGGCAAATTACCAATGTAGGTAAAGTCGATGAATAAACATTATTTATGGCTTAAAGCCCAATGTTCTGATTATTATAAATTAGTTAATAAGTTAGCCCAATTAAATTTAGCCATATTAGCCATTAAATATGAAAAGCCCTTTATTTATTTAAAAGTTGAGGCAAAAACAGCCGATAAAATTCAAAAATATTTAGTTAGTTATAAGTTTCAAAAGGTAAAAGATTTAGGTTGGTATGCTCTTAAAAGTAATTTCCAAAAATATCATTTATTTTTAATTTGTTTTCTCATCGGTTTGGCGTTTTTATTAATTTGTAGTCACTTAGTCGTCGAAGTTAATGTTATTCATGAAAATAAAATGATTAGAGAATTAATTTTAGAAGAACTAGAAACCGAAGGCGTTAAACCTTTAGCTTTTAAAAAAAGTTATCAAGAATTACAAAAAATTAAAGAAAAGTTATTAGAAAAATATCCAGATAAATTAGATTGGTTAGAAATTGAAACTGATGGTATGATTATTAATGTTCGGGTGGAAGAGCGCATAATCACGGACATTAATAAAGAAAATAAAAAATGTAATATTATTGCTAGTAAAGAAGGGACAATTAAAAGCCTACTGATTGAAAAAGGGGAAGCTTTAGTTCGACCTAATGATTTAGTTAAACCGGGAGACGTCCTAATCAGTGGAATTATTACCCATAATAATGAAGAAAAAAATCGGGTATGCGCCGAAGGTGAAGTATACGCGGAAACTTGGTATACCGTGAAGGTGAGTATTCCGTTTAGCCATGATGAATATACCAACACCGGCCGCCAAAAATATAATTTAATTTGGCAAAAGGGGAATAACAAAACCAAAATTTTTAAAGATCGTTTTCCTACTTATGAAAGTTCTTATCGGACATTATTAAGCTTGTTTGATTATAAATTAATTTTAGAAACGGAAAAAGAAAGTCTAAAAAAGACCTTAACCTATAGCGAAGAAGAAGCATTAGCGATTGGGTTAGAAAAGGCGGAAGCAAATCTTAAAATTAAATTAAAGCCTCAAGATGAGATAATTGATAAAAAAGTTTTGAAAAAAACGCTAAACAATAGTAAAATGGAGATAGAAATATTTATCATCGCGAAAGAATTAATTAGTCAAGAAGAAATTATACCAGAAAATATAGAAGGGAATGATTTAAGTGATATGGAATATAATCAAAACAACCATTAATGATAATTGGCCGGTTATTATGATTTTTTTAGTTACCATGATTTCGCTTCGCTTTTTCTATTGGCATAGTCATCGGGAAAAAATGAGTTTATATAAAGAGTTCTTTAATATTTTAGCTATTATCTATATCTTTTTATTATTTCAATTATTAACTAATGTGGAATTAAATAATAGTTCCGGTTTTAATATTATTCCTTTTACTGAAATCTTACGTTATAAAGTCGGGAGTAAATTATTTTATTACAATGTGATTGGCAATATTTTAGTTTTTATTCCGTTTGGTTATTTTGTGGCCGATTATATCAAATCCAAAAATATTGTACCAGCGGCAATTATTAGTGCGATTGTAAGTTTCACGGTAGAATTTGTTCAATTAAATATTGGCCGGTCTTTTGATATTGATGACATTATCTTAAATGTCTGTGGGGGCATCATTGGTTATTTAGTTTATATTGCTTTACAAGCAATTAAAGGTCATTTACCGCGGATTTTCCAACGGGATGGCTTATATAATTTTATTTGTTTAATTATTATTGCCCTTATAATTTTGTATATTTTACAATCAATGGGGGTGCTAGCATTTTAAATGAATAAGTTTACAATTGTTGATGAATACGGTTATCCCGATTATGCTTATTTAAAAAAAATTATTCGGCGGGCCTTAAAAATGGAAAAGGTTCGGTCAGCCGATTTAACGATTGTCTTAATTGATGATGCCAAAATGCAAGCTTTAAATAAAAAATATCGTGGGCTTGATCGTACGACGGATGTTTTATCATTTGCATTTGAAGATAATGCCCATCTGCAGTATAATAGAAGGCAGTTAGGAGAAATATATGTTTCCATTCCCCAGATGCAACGTCAGGCTAGAGAATATCATCATGGCGAAAAACGGGAATTGGCTTTTTTAGTGGTTCATGGCATCCTACATTTATTAGGTTATGACCACACCTTAAGTAAAGAAGCCGAAGTGGAAATGTTTAATAAGCAGGAGTTGGTATTAAATGGATTTAAAGAAACGCAAAGAAAGTAAAACCTTTGGCATTAAACGCTTTTTTAATAGTATTAAATATTCGATTGATGGCTTAAAATATGCCTATGGTAATGAACAAAGTTTAATTATTCATGCCGTTGGAACGATTATTACCATTATATTAGGTTTGATTTTTCAAATATCTTTTATTAAATGGTCAATTTTAATTATTTCGTCAGTGGTTGTAATGACTATTGAATTACTTAATACAGCGATTGAAGCAACTGTTGATTTAGTGACCGATAAATTTCATCCTTTAGCTAAAATTGCTAAAGATTGTGGTTCGGCGGCTGGTGGGGTAGCCGGTGTAATGCAAGCCATTATTGCGTTATTTATTTTTGTTCCTTATATCGCGGCTTTATTTTAATTAGGAGGGCACATGAGAAGTGGTTTTGTCAGTATTATTGGTCGTCCTAATGTCGGAAAAAGTACGTTAATAAATGCTTTAATAAATGCGAAAGTGGCAATTACAAGTGATAAAAGTGGGACAACGCGCAATATTATTCAAGGAATTTACAATGAAGAAGGTTATCAAATTGTTTTTGTCGATACCCCGGGAATTCATAAACCGCGGGGGCGTTTAGGGAAAGTTTTAAATAAACAAGCTTTATCTTTAACGAAAGATGTCGATTTAATTCTTTTTTTAGTTGATGTGGCATCTGGAATTGGCGCGGGAGATGAGTACATTTTAAATATGCTTAAAAAAGAAAAGATTCCCGTTATTTTAGTCATGAATAAAATTGATAAACTAAAAAAAGAACAATTATTAGGAGCTATTAATGAAGCGAAAGATCTTTTCTCTTTCGCGGAAATTGTTCCGGTTTCGGCCTTAAAAAAGGATAATACCGATTATTTAATTACGATTATTAAAAAATATTTAGTTGATGATGTCGTTTATTTTACGCCTGATATGTATACGAGTAATACCCAAAAATTCATGGTTAGTGAAATTGTGCGCGAAAAATTACTAATGGTCACAGAAGATGAAATTCCCCATAGTTTAACTTGTTATACGGCTTCCTTTGAAGAAAAGAAGGACCTTGTAAAAATCCTTGTGGACATTGTTGTCGACCGGGATTCCCTAAAAAAAATTATTATTGGTCATAATGGGAGCCGGCTTAAAACGGTTGGTACTTTAGCTAGACGTGATATTGAAGAATTATTAGGCAAAAAAGTATATTTAGAATTATATGTGAAGGCCATTAAAAATTGGCAAGAAAAAGAAAAATACTTAAAAGAATTAGGTTTTATCGAAAATTACGATAAATAATTTACTTACCAAGTGAATAAATTTTTTCCTTTAGCATCATGATAAAAATAGGTGAGAAAAAATGGAAAAAAAAGATGCTTGGGAAAAATTTAAAAAAAGTGGTAAAGTGGAAGACTACTTAGCGTATAAAAAAAATAAAAAAGAAGGATAGGCATGTTAGAAAAAGTTGAAGGTTTTATTTTTAAAGAAACGCCTTATGGTGAGACTAGTAAAATAGTTAGTGTTTTTACTAAAGAACATGGACTTATTAGTCTTTTATGTAAGGGCGCCAAAAATATAAAAAGTAAAAATAGAGCCTTAACTTTAAGATTTACTTATGCCTATTTTAATATTTATTATAAAGAAAATAAACTGTCGTTATTTCATAGTGCGGATATAATTAATCCGTTAAAAAATATTAATAGCGATATTATTTTAATAAGTTATTTATCTTATTTAGTGGAATTAACGAGTCAAGTTTTAAAACAAAGTAAGGAACCAATCGTTTACGATGATTTTATTAATACGATTTTAAAACTAGAAGCGGGTTTAGATCCTTTAGTTTTAACCAATATTTTAGAATTAAAGTTTTTAGATTATCTGGGGGTAGGGATTAATTTAAATGAATGTATTATCTGTGGTAGTAAAACGAATATTGCGACCATTGATGGTGATAAGGGAGGTTACATTTGCTTAAATTGTCTAACCGATGAAAGAATTGTTGCCAAAAAAGTTATTCAAATGCTACGGATGTATTATTATGTCAATATTAAAAGTATCTCAAAGTTAGATATTGATGATGAAACCAAAAAAGAAATTAATTTCTTTTTAGATTTATATTATGATCGTTATACGGGCCTATATTTAAAAAGTAAAGATTTTTTAAAAAAGTTAGTATCATTATAAAGCTAGGAATTCCTAGTTTTTATTTTTAGTTAAATAAGAGGCCATATTCTTGCAAATAGGCGGAATTTATTTTATAATCGAAAATAAAGAGGTAGTAAAAATGATTATCGGTTCACATGTTAATTTTGGTAATGAACAATTATTAGGTTCAACTAAGCAAGCTATAAGTTATGGGGCTAATACCTTTATGTTTTATACAGGAGCACCCCAAAATACAATTCGCAAGGCGATTACGCCCGATTTAACAAAAGCCGCTTGGCAATTAATGCAAGAAGCAGGTATTGATTTAGATAAGGTTATTTGTCATGCGCCTTACATTATTAATTTAGCCAATAAAGAAAAGGCGGATAGTCGGAATTTTTCCATTAGTTTTTTAAAAAATGAAATTAAAAGAGTCGGGGAATTAGGCGTTAAATATATTGTTGTTCATCCGGGTAATTATTTAAAACAAGATCTTTCGCAAGCATTAGCAAATATCGCGGAAGCACTTAATTATATTTTAAACCCTACGGATGAAGTAATGATTTTACTCGAAACCATGGCGGGTAAGGGAACCGAATGTGGTAAAACCATGAGCGAAATAAAAACGATTTTAGATCAAGTTAACCTAAAAGATAAAGTTGGGGTTTGTTTGGATACGTGTCATTTAAATGATTCAGGAGTGGATATTGCTAAATTTGGGGCTTATCTTGATGAATTTGCGCAATTAATTGGGCTTGAAAAAATTAAGTGTGTTCATATTAACGATAGTAAAAATCCGTTAGGAACTCATAAAGATCGCCACGAAAATATTGGCTTTGGGACGATTGGTTTTGCTAATCTTTTAAACGTTATTTATGAACCAAGATTAAAAGATATTCCGAAAATTTTAGAAACCCCTTATGTTGAAGATAAAGCGCCATATGGAGCCGAAATTGCCATGATAAAAAAGCAAACCTTTAATCCTTTATTAAAAGAAGAACTAAATAAAAAATAGTCGAAAGGGACTATTTTTTATTTTAAATATTGACTAAACCGATTAAAGTATTCGTTATAAACTTGTTTAATTTTGGCAAAATTTTCTGGTGAATAGTGACTTTGGTAATGATTGATATCAAAAAGACTAGGATTTTTCAAAATTTCTTGCCAATTTTTCTTGATAAATAAAAAAGTAAAATTTAATTCTTCGGGACTTAATTCACAATTTTTACTTAAAGCAAAGTTATTAACATCTTGAACGGTTAAGCGGGCCATATATTTTTCAATTATACTATACATTAAAACCACCTAATATATTGTATGTTTTAAAAGAATTTTGCAATACTAAATAATGATTAAACATGAAGAAAAAAAGCTTTGGCATATATCTAATCATTATTTTTTTCTTTCTAATTATCGGGATTAGATTATTTTTTCTTGGGGCCGTGAAAAATAACCAATACGAAAAATTATTAGCTCAAAAAACCGATATTACGATTCAAGGTTTAAGTGCACCTAGAGGGCGAATTATTGATACTAATGGGAAAGTAATTGTCGATAATAAAGGGATTAATACCATCATGTATCATAAAATTAAAGGAATTAGTTTTACCGAAGAATTAGCTATTGCGCATGATTTAGCGAAAATTTTAAATGTTCCGGCGGGAAGTGAAAGTGATTTAAAAAAATATTGGTTAATTTTAAATGATAATGGGAAAAATTTAATTACGGAAGCCGAATATCAATTATTAGCCGAACGGAAAATAAAAACGGCCGATCTGGAAAAATTAAAATTAGAGCGTATTACGCCCGAGATGTTAAATGAATTTAGTCCGTTAGATCGGAAAATTGCTTATATTTATGCGGCCATGAATAAGGGCTTAACATATGCCAAAAAGGAAATTCTAGCGGCCGCTAGTGCCGAAGAATGTGCTTTAGTTTCGGAAAGTTATCTTCCCGGGGTAACGGTAGAAATGACTTGGGAACGCATTTATTTATACGATAACGTGATGAAAAGTATCTTAGGTACGGTAGGAAGTATTCCAAAAGAAGAAAAAGATAAGTATTTACAAGCCGGTTATGAATTAACTGATGTCGTTGGGCTCAGTTATTTAGAAAAAGAATATGAAGACTATTTAAAAGGGGAAAAGGCTCTTTATAAAGTTAATGCGGATAATACTTTAACTTTGATTAAACCGGCCCAAAAAGGCCATGATTTAGTGCTTGCGATCGATATTGATATTCAAAAGGAAGCGGAAAAAATTTTACAAGAAAAAATATTATTAGGAAAAAAAAGTTATGCTAATACGGAATATTATCGGGAAAGTTATGCTTTGGTTAGTGATCCTGCGACGGGACATATTTTAGCGATGGCCGGCCAAAGATTAAATAGTGATGGCACCTTTAGTGATGTTGCGACTAATAATTTAAAAGCCTCCTTTACAATTGGTTCGGCGGTAAAAGGGGCCACCATTGCGGTAGGATATAAATATCACTTATTTGAAGTGGGTAAATATATCACTGATGGGTGTGTTAAATTAAATTTTGTCCCGGCCAAATGTAGTCATAAACGCTTAGGACGAATTAATGATTTAGATGCTTTAGCTCAATCTAGTAATTATTTTCAATTTTTAATTGCCATTAATTTAACGGGCCAAAAGTATTATCCTAATATGGAATTAAACGCGACGGCCGAACATTTTCAAATTTATCGCGATATGTTAGCTTCCTTTGGGTTAGGCGCCCTAACTGAGATTGATTTACCGGGCGAGGTAACAGGGATTAAGGGTTCGAGGATCGCGGATGATTTACTCCTTAATTTAACTATTGGTCAGTATGATACTTATACGCCTTTAGAAGTTATTCAATACATTAATAGTGTGGCCTCGGGAAAACGGATGGCTTTAAGCCTAAAAAAAGAAATTAGAAGTGCGACTAAAGTGATTGCGCCCGCGACAATTCAAGTTTTAAATCGGGTTGATCTCGATGAAGAATACTTAAAGCGGATTCGTTTAGGTTTAAATAAAGTTTTATTAGCTGGAACCGGGAAGGGTTTTGTCAATCAAGCTTTAAATCCGGTGGGAAAAACGGGCACCAGTGAAACTTTCATTGATACTGATGGGGATGGGAAACAAGATGTAGCAACCATTACTTCCACCTTTGCCGGTTATTTCCCCTTTAATGATCCCCAATATAGTGTGGTAGTAATTACGCCCAATATTTCGCATCATAATGGATCAAGTAATACCATGTATTATGGGGCAAGACGGATAACTAATGCCTTAACTGAGTACTTAAGTACCAAAATGGCGGCATAAATTGGTCAAATTAAGCATAAAGTAATCGATAGTTAAGATATTTTCATTGATTACTTTATTTTTTGTTGGAAAAAAATTAAAAGTTTGGTATAATGGTTAAGAAATCAAAGCGAGGTGGAAACTAATGGCTAAAAAAGAAAATCGAGTTCGAGCTCAATTAAAATGTCCTAATTGTGGTTTTGAAATTCGGCCAACGGAAAAAAATAAGAAAAATACAACTGATCGTTTGGAACTAAATAAATATTGTCCAACTTGCCGGAAAACGGTAACATTTAAAGAAAAGAAATAGAAGGTGAAAAGATGGATATTAATATTAACGATATTAAAAATGGAATGACCATTATTATTGATGGTAACTTATGTAATATTGTGGAATTTCAACATGTTAAACCTGGTAAAGGTCCAGCTTTCGTTAGAATTAAATTAAGAAATTTACGTACCGGTTCAATCGTGGAAAATACTTATAATACGAATATTAAAATTACGCGAGCTCATGTTGATAAAGTTAAAGCCCAATATTTATATAATCAAGGAACCGATTATGTTTTTATGGATTCTAATACTTATGAACAAATTGAAATTCCAACCTCTACTTTAGGGGATGCGGTTCACTTTATTAAAGAAGGTATGGAAATTGATATTGAATCTTACGAAGGCGAAATAATTGGTATTTCTTTACCAGAAAAAGTTGAATATGAAGTTATTGAAACGGAACCAGCCGTTAAAGGTAATACAGCAACTAATGCAACTAAAGATGCCAAAATTGAAACTGGTTATACCGTTAAAGTTCCTTTATTTATTAATGAAGGAGAAAAAATAATTATTTCCACTAAAGATGGTAAATATTCAAGTAGAGCATAAAAAGTGTCAAGTAAATAATTTTACTTGATTTTTTTATTATGACTTTGTTATTATGAAATTAAGAAAAGGTACTTAACCTAATAGTACCTAATTTAAAATAGGAGGAAAGATAAATGAAAAAAATATTAGGTTTGTTAACACTTGCGTTATGTTCATTTGGTTTAATCGTTGGTGTTAATGCAGCAGAAGAATATCCGGAAGTAAAAAATGTTACGAAAGAAGATACTTTACCATCTACTGTACCAATTGGTATTGAAGGTAGTAAAACCGAACTTGTTACTGTAACAGTTAATGCTGGGGAATGGCATTTACTAGATAGTTCCGTTTTAAATCGCCCTGATGGTTATGCGTGGGTTGGTCTAGAATTTACCATGCCAAGTGGATCTCAAAATGCCAAAATAAGTGGTGATAATGAAAATTTTGGTTCTAATCATATAATTACAGAATATTTTGGTTTCAAATTAGAAGATATTACGAAAGCCGTTGCTGAATTAAAACCAAATTTAACGAAAGACTTTACTTTATCTTGGAAAGATGGAGAAGGCAAAGACTATCAACAAAAAATCCATTTAGTTGTTGAATTTGCGAAAATTAGTTTAAAAGATGAATCTAATGATAGTGATCATTCTGATGAACCAGTATGGAATGAACAAATTTATACGGAAACGAAAGAACAAGCCGAAACTGATCATACGCATAAAATTACTGTTGTAACAGAACATGGTACAGTTGAAGTGCCTACTTCAGCCTTAATGGGAGCCGAAGTTACTTTAAAAATTACGGCGGATAAAGGTTATGAACTTGACAAAATTGTCGTTGATGATGAAAATGTTAAAGTTGTTGATAACAAATTTGTTATGCCAGATAAAGATGTAAAAATAACTGTAACATTTAAAGAAGTAAAAAAGGATAATGAAGCTAGTAAAAACCCAGATACTTTTGATGGTATTACTTCATTCTTTGTTCTTGGTACTTTAAGCTTAGGGACTACTTTATACGCTACTAAAAAAATCTGCAAAAAAGAAAACTAAAATGAATAATGAAAGAGAGTCGTTATGATTCTCTTTTTTTATTGCAATATTTTTCGGATAAAGCTAAAATAATAATTAGGAAAAGAAAATATGAGTGAGTATGAATTTAAAAAAAGTGATTTACCAAATTTAAAAACGCAACCCAAAGCGCAAAAGAAAAAAAGACGCTTAAAAAAATGGGTATGGGTTTTTATTCTTATAATCTCTTTAGGCGTATTTGGTTATTCTGGTTTTAAAGTATGTCTATGGCATTGGGAAAATGAAAAACTTGATACGCAAATTGCAGAAATTCGAAACATTATAAAAATTGATGAAGTAGCGGAAGAAAATGAAGATCTTACGCCGGAAATAATTAATCCCCCGGTTGATGATGATAAACCAAATGATTATTGGGCGTATACGAAATTACCTTTAATAAGTGTTGATTTTGCTGAATTACAAAAGAAAAATAGTGATACAGTCGCGTATTTAAAGGTTAATGGCACGAATATCAATTATCCGGTTGTCCAAACTACAGATAACAAATTTTATCTTAATCATGCTTTTGATAAAACTTTAAATAGTGCCGGTTGGGTTTTTATGGATTACCGGAATAATGCTAATGAATTACAAGATAATACGATTATTTATGCTCATGGCCGAACTAATTCAACTATGTTTGGTTCTCTTAAAAATGTCTTTAAAAATAATTGGTTTGCTAATACGGATAATTACGTTATTAATCTTTCAACTCCCACCCAAAATACTTTATGGCAAGTTATTTCCGTTTATCAAATTCCGACGGAAACCTATTATTTAACTTCGAGTTTTGGAACTAAAGAATCTTTTCAAAACTTTTTAGATACGATTATGAGTCGTAGTAAGTATGATTTTAAGACAACGGTTGATACTAATGATAAAATTTTAACCCTATCAACGTGTGCTAATAGTAGTGATAAAGTAGTTTTACACGCTAAGCTCATAAAAAAACAAGATCGCTAGGATCTTATTTATTTAAAAAGTAAGCATAATATTCATCAAAAGTAATCTGATTTTTTTGAATATAAGCAGCGATTTCTTCGCCTACATATCGGTAATGCCATGATTCATAATTATAACCGGTTAAATTAACTTTATCGGCAGGATATCTTAAAATAAAGCCATACTTATAGGCATTATTTACTAACCATTTGGCCGCATCACTATCTTGGAAAGTATTGCGGTTGGTATTGGTTTTGGAAAAGATATCGATGGCTAGTCCCGTTTGATGTTCAGAATAGCCAGGTTTGGCGGCAATCTTATTGGCATAAGCTTCGCCTTGATTTTCTTTATAGTTATTATAAACAATTTCTTGTTCCGCATAGGAACGGAAAGCCGAACTAATCATTAAATATATACCTTCTGCTTGCGCCGCATTCCACATGTCTAAAAACTTATCCATGACTATTTGGCGAACTTTAATGGAACCATATTCGCCCCACGCATAATCCATTTTCACACTAACTAAATCTTCGGGAATATAATCTTGGGGCATTTGATAATATTTATTGACTAAAATGGCATAATTTTTCGTCATATCGGTTTTTAAATCGAGAGAATAATATTCGTTATCAATATGACAATTAATAATGGCGACAACATCCGTAAGAGCAACCTTTTTATTCGCTAAATGATATTCATAATATTCTTGAAAGTTTTCTTTTAGAAAATATTTTTCTTTCATTAAATTAAGAATATTATCATCCATTGGTTTAGCTAAAATATAACTAATATCTTGATCGGTAAGTTCTTTAATTAACATTTGGCTATTTTCTAAGCTATAGCCGGCTTCAGTTAATTTATATTCATTTGTTTTTTGATATTGATATTGCTGATATTTTTTTATTCCCCAGCTAGCACCAATAATTAAAATAATGATAATAGCTAAGTAGTAATAAACTTCGGTTTTTAATTTTATTCTTTTTTTCTTCATATTTAACCACCCATCTTACTATAATTTTAGTAGTATTTGAATTTTAAAGTCAATTTTTTCATCTAAATTTGTCATTATAACTTTACATTTTGGCACTTTTATTGTAATATTTAATTAAGATAGGATGAGGTAAATGAATTATAGTAAGCAAGTTATTAGTTTGTGTCCAAACTTTTATAAAATAACTAATTTTGTGCCTATGGAAAACGATAATATTACGGAAAGAATAATTAAATTATATCAAGAATATATATTTCATATTGATTTAAATAATCCGGAAGATGTGACCATGGTTAAAGAACTAGATTATATTGTGAATAAATATATTGAAGACTATATTTTTCGGAAAGCCTTTCAAAAGCAAATTGTTACTGTCCGTATTCGGCGTGATGTTAAAGACATTTTAAAGGAAATGATCAAATCTATAATTCGCATATTTGATAAATACGAAGAAGATACAACCAAAATTATTTATGTTTCCAAATGGATCTAAGATATTTTAGGAAAAGATTTCTTTTCCTTTTTTTATGTGCTAAAATAATTCATAGAGGTAGAGTATGTATACACCACTTAAAATTACAACGGACTATACTTTGTTAAAGAGTTTAATTAAGATTGATGACTTAATCACCTTTTTAGTAGATCATAAGATTAAAGCTTGTGGTCTTTGTGATGAAAATCTAGCGGGAGTCGGGGAATTCTATCTCAAATGTCACCAAAAAGATATTAAGCCTTTAATTGGATTAAGCCTTAAATTAAATGAGGCGGAAATATATGTTTATGCGAAAAATTATCAAGGTTATCAAAGCTTAATTCAATTAGATAAAATTAAAAGAGCAAGAGAAGTCGCCATTTTGGATTTAAAAAATTATGCGGCCAATATTTTAGTTATTGTTCCTTTTAAAAGTAAAAGTATTTGGTCTTCTTTAAATTTTATTTCGTCTTTATATTTAGGTTATCAAAATGAATATGAAAAACAAAATGCGGCTTTACTAAGTTTAAAGTGTGTTTATGTAAATGATATTAGAGCTTTGGACGTCAGTAATTTACGATATTTAAATTTGTTAGATTTACTTCGCGAAGAACCAAAGATAGATTATGTGAATAATTATTATCAAAAAGAATCAGATCTAATCGATGAAGCGGAAATTAACCAAGTAATTGCCGAATTAAATGTGGAAATTCCGTTAGATAAACATTATATTCCTGCCTTTCGCGATGATGGTTCTTCCCAACAATTTTTACAAACTTTAGCGATTAAAGGGTTAAATAAAAGATTAAATAATGAGGTGCCTTTAGCTTATCAAAAACGATTAGCATACGAATTAAAAGTTATTATCGAAATGGGTTTTGTCGATTATTTTTTGATTGTTTATGATTATGTTTTATATGCCAAAAAGCATAATATTTTAATTGGTTGTCGGGGAAGTGCCGCCGGTTCTTTAGTAAGCTATGCCATTGGCATTACCGACATTGACCCAATGCGGTATCATTTATTATTTGAAAGATTTTTAAATCCGGCCCGCATTACCATGCCCGATATCGATATTGACTTTGATGCTTTAAAAAGAGATCAAGTAATTAATTATGTTAAAGAAAAGTATGGTGTTGCCAATGTGGCTGGGGGGTTAACTTTTGCTACTTATAAAAGCAAATTAGTCTTACGGGATTGTGCGAAAATTTTAAAAATTAATCCGCTTCTATTTGATAAATTTATTAAAAATATTAAAGCCAGTTTAAAGTTAAAAGAAAATCGGCAAAATAAAGTCGTGCAAACATATCTCCAAAATTATCCGGAGTTAGCAAAGCTTTACCAAGTGGCAGAAAAAATCGAAGGTTTAAAACGGAATTATTCGACCCATGCGGCTGGGATTGTGATCTCATCCGTACCTTTAGATACTTTAATTCCGGTTTATGTTAATAATGAGGAATTAACCACCGGCATTCCGATGGATTATTTAGAACAAATGGGTTTATTAAAGATGGACTTTTTAGGCTTAAAAAATTTAAGTTTTATTGCCCAAATTATCAAATATGTGCCCCAAGTAAATTTGGAAAAAATCAATTTTGAAGATCCGCAAGTTTTTCAAATTTTTAATACGATTGATGTGGAAGGTATTTTTCAATTTGAAACCCCGGTTATGCGGCAATTTTTGCACAAATTTAAAATAGATAGTTTTAATGATTTAGTGGCCGCGATTGCCTTAGTTCGCCCCGGACCTAAAGACCATATCGATACTTATATAAGACGGAAAAAGGGGAGCGAAAAGATTAATTATTTACATCCCGATTTAGCGCCAATTTTAAATGAAACTTTCGGTATTATGATTTATCAAGAACAAATTATGGCCATTTTAACGAAAATAGGGGGTTATACTTTAGGTGAAGCGGATATTATTCGGCGGGCGATTGCGAAGAAAAAAGAAAGTGTTATTGCGGAAGAAAAAGTTAAATTTGTGGCGCGAGCTTGTGCTAAAGGCTATTCCCAAAATACAGCCGAACTTATTTATGAAGATATAAGTAAATTTGCGAGCTTTGGTTTTAATAAATCCCATTCGGTTGCCTATGCGTTATTTTCTTATAAGATGGCTTATTTGAAAGCTTACCACCGAGCTTATTTTTATCTTAGTTTATTAAATGATGAAGATGATTTAAAACGGGAAAGTTATCTTTGGGAAATGAAAAAATTAGGTTATGAAATTGTTAAACCGAGCATCTTAAAACCTATTTTAGAATTTGTAATTGAGGATAATAAAGTTTTTATGCCTTTAAGAACGATTAAAGGTTTAACTAAAGAAATAGAAAATAAAATTAGCACTCTTAAGGCAGTAAACTTTACCGATTATTTTGATTTTATTTTAAAAACTAAAGCCTTTTTGCAACCGGAGCAGATCTTAATTTTAATAAAAGCGGGCGCCCTTGATTTTCTTAACTTAAATCATCCGACCTTAATCGGTAATTTAGATAATGCCCTAAATTATGCGGCAATCGCAGAAGTCGGAAGCGATTTTGTGCCTAAACCAGCTTTAGTCGAATATCCCGATGATTCGGCCCTAGCTAAAACTACCGAAGAATACGAAGCTTTTGGTTTTTATTGCTCCAATCATCCGGCCAGCCAATATCAAAAGGGTGTGGTTAAAATTAGAGAAGTTGCCCAATGGGCCTTCAAAAAAATTAAAATGGTTGTTTTAATTACGAAAATTCAAGTTATTAAAACGAAAAAAGGGGAAAAGATGGCCTTTTTAGAAGGCAGTGATGAAACCGGGAATATTTCCTTAACGGTTTTTCCTAATACTTATGATTTATTAAAAAATATCCAAGTTAATGATTTAGTTTGGGTAAATGGCGAAGTTACAAAAAGATTTGACATTTACCAAATAATCGTTAATAATATCAAGAAAGATGGTGAATAGTAATGGCGGAACAAAAAGATACGGAAATAAAAAGATTTTTAGCTAGTATTAATTTTACAAGTAATGCGTTAGATGAAGCGGAAATTAAAAAAGTTGTTCTAAATAAAAAAACAGCCAGTTTTGAGGTGTATTTAAAAATTCCCCGTTGTCTAGCTTTAGAAGATGCCAATGAATTATTTTTAAAAGCCCAAAATGGCATTAATGGCACCAATAAATGTGTCATTCATTTGGAATATGCGACCGTTACAAACGCGGATCTTAAACCTTATCTTGAATATTTGCTCGATGAAATTATTATTGCCCATCCCTCTTTAATCAATATAAAAAATACCTTGACTATAGCGGAAAATAAAATTACTTTTCAAGTTGCAAGTTTAAGAGAAAAAGAAGAATTAGACGCGGAAAAAGTAAAATTATTGCAAAAGTTAGCCACTTATGGTTTTACAGCTTGGGAAATGGAAACGATTGTTAATGAAGAAATTCGTAATAGTATTCAAGAAGAAATTGCCGAACAAAAAAATAAACTAACCGAAGTAAAAAAAAGTCCGGTTATTTTAGGTACCCATAAAGATGGGGAAGTTACCCCTTTAAATAATATTATTGGTGAAACCCGAAATATTATCGTAGAAGTTTATCTATTTGGTTTTGAACCCTTAGAAAGACAAGGTAAAAAAGGCGCTATATATATCATTAATGGTAAAGTAAGTGATAAAACGGATAGTTATTTAATGAAAACTTTAACCTTTAATGAAGATATATATAATACTTTAGTTAAAGAATTAAAACCTTTAAGTAAAAAACAAGATAAAGGTTCTTGGTTAAGAATTCATGGAAATGTAGAAATGGATCCTTACTTAAAATCGATGGTTATTAATGCGCGCAATATTGAAATAATTCCTTCTAAAAGTATTCCTATTAAAGATGAAGAACCCGAAAAAAGAGTTGAGCTTCATGCCCATACCATGATGAGTATGATGGATGGGGTAGTAGATGCGACAGCCTTAGTTAACTTTGCTTATTCCCTAGGTCATAAAGCCGTGGCTGTGACGGACCATAACGTTTTACAAGCTTATCCGGATATTTATAATGCCGTCGCCAAAATTAATAAAGGGAAAGAAGAAAAAGATAAATTTAAAGCTATCTATGGCGCCGAATTAAATGTTATTGATACCGAAGCGAACATTGTTTTTAACAATCACGAATATCCTTTATTTGATCAAGAATATGTTGTTTTCGATACCGAAACGACAGGTTTAAATTATGGCGTCGACCAAATGATTGAAATTGGGGCCGTAAAAATTAAAAATAACGAAATTATTGATCGCTTTGATGAATTAATTGCTTGTCCAACACCATTACCTAAATTTATTACCCAATTAACAAATATTACCGATGAAATGCTCGTTGGTAAAGATTCTGAAGAAAATGTGACGAAAAGGTTTTTAGCCTTTTGTGGTGATTTACCTTTAGTAGCCCATAATGCAGCCTTTGATATTGGCTTTGTGACGCACGCTATGGAAAAATATAATTTAGGAGAATTTAAATATACGGTTATTGATACCATGGGTTTAGCCCGAAATCTTCATCCTGATTGGCGAAATCATAAATTATCGACTTTAGTTAAAAATTTAGAAGTGGAATGGGATGAAGAAAAACACCATCGGGCTGATTATGACTGTGAAGGAACCGCTTATTGCTTATATAAAATGTTTTTGGAATTAAAGGGCGAAAATTTTACAACGACTTTAGATTTGGACCGCTTAATTGATGAAGAAAATGCGATAAAGTTTGCCCGACCTTTTCATTTATCTGTTTTAGCGAAAAATAGTGAAGGTTTAAAAAATTTATTTAAAATTATATCGCTAGCGAATACAAAATATTTATATAAAGGTAAAGAACCGAAGATTCCCCGGGCCGATTTAATTAATTTACGGAATGGCTTACTTATTGGGAGTGGTTGTATCAATGGCGAAGTCTTTGATAAAGGTTTAAACTTAACCGATGAAGAGTTAAGTGATATGATGGACTTTTATGATTATATCGAAGTTTATCCGGCTTCTAGTTGTAGTCATTTAATTGGCAGCAATGGGCGTTTTCATAGTGAATTAGAATATCAAAATTATATAAAAAGAATTATTCGTCTAGCTAAAGAAAAACAAAAACTAGTTTGTGCCGTTGGCGATGTCCATAATTTAACGCCGGAAGATTTAATTTATCGGAAAGTAATCATTCATCAAAAAACCAATGGGAAATTGCATCCTTTAAATCATCCGGATATTGAAGTTCCTAATATGTACTTTTTAACAACTAGACAAATGTTAGATGCTTTTAACTTTTTAGATGCCGATACCCAAAAGGAAATTGTCATAACGAATCCGCAAAAAATTGCCGCTATGACGGAAGAATTACAAATTATAAAAGATAAATTATATACGCCGGAATTACCTAATAGTGCCGAAGAATGTAAAGAAATGGTGTATAACCGGGCCCATGAAATTTATGGCGATCCTTTACCCAATAATATTGCCGAACGCTTGGAAGCCGAACTTAATGGGATTATTGGTGGGGGTTATGATGTTATTTATTTGATTGCCCAAAAGTTAGTTAAAAAGAGTAACGAAGATGGTTATTTCGTTGGTTCTCGGGGTTCCGTTGGTTCATCTTTGGTTGCGACCATGATGGGAATTACCGAAGTTAATGGTCTACCACCTCATTATGTCTGTCCTAATTGTAAAAAGTCGCTTTTTGAAATTGATGGCAAAAGTTTAGCCGATGATTATACGAGTGGTTATGATATGCCCGATCGGATCTGTGAATGTGGCACGAAAATGAAAAAAGAAGGACAAGATATGCCATTTGCCACTTTCCTAGGTTTTAAAGCCGAAAAAGTCCCCGACATTGACTTAAACTTCTCGGGTGATAATCAAGCCGATGCCCATAATCACGTTAAAGTTTTATTCGGCGAAGATCATGCTTATCGTGCCGGGACTATTTCGACTGTAGCTACTAAAACGGCTTTTGGTTATGTTCGGGGTTATTTTGAAGATCATAATATTATGATTAATAATGCCGAAGTTGAACGAATTGCTTTAGGCTGTACGGGAGTTAAAAGAACGACTGGGCAACATCCGGGTGGTATTATTGTTATTCCGCAATATATGGATGTTTTTGATTTTACGCCTTATCAATATCCGGCGGATGAACCAGATAGTACTTGGTATACGACCCACTTTGATTTCCATGCTATCCATGATAATGTTTTAAAACTGGATATTCTTGGTCATGATGATCCCACCATGTTACGTTATTTAGGGGATACAACGAAGGTTAATATCTTAGATATTCCTTTTGATGATGAAAAAGTATTATCTTTATTTAATTCCCCAGAAGCTTTAGGGGTAACACCTGATCAAATTTTATGTAAAACGGGGACTTTAGGTATCCCGGAATTTGGGACTGGTTTTACCATCAATATGCTTTTGGAAATTAAACCGAAACGCTTTGCCGATTTAGTCAAAATTGCCGGTTTATCACACGGGACAAATGTTTGGGCTGGTAATGTGCGGGATATTATTGTAAATAAAGTCGCATCTTTTGATGAAGTCGTTGGATGTCGGGATGATATCATGATTAGTTTAATTAATTATGGTCTAGATCCTTCCAAAGCTTTTAAAATTTCCGAATTTGTCCGGAAGGGGAAACCGAAAAAAGAACCGGATGCGTGGTTAGAACATGTCGCCCTAATGCGCGAATTTAATGTACCCGAATGGTTTATTGAATGCTGCCGACGGATTGAATACATGTTCCCTAAAGCCCATGCTTGTGCTTATGTAATGATGGCTTTTCGGGTAGCTTGGTTTAAAGTTTATTATCCGTTATATTATTATTCAGCCTTCTTTAGCATTCGCCGGAGTGATTTTGACATTAACGCGATGTTAGGCGGTTATGACGGGATTAAACGTCGGTTAATTGAAATTAAAGAAAAAGGTTATGATGCTTCGACGAAAGAAACGGCTGTCGCTGATACCTTAGCCGTTGCTTTAGAAATGTTAGCCCGTGGCTATACGTTTAAAAATATTGATATTGAAAAATCATTAGCCAAAACTTTTTATATTGATGAAGCCAACAAAACTTTAATTTTACCCTTTATGGTAGTTGATGGTTTAGGCGAAGCTGTGGCAAATAAAATCGTGGAAGAAAGAGCTAAGAAACCTTTCTATTGCATTGAAGATTTTGCTAATCGGGGTAAAGTTAATCAAACCACGATGGATAAATTAAAGGCCTTAGGTATTTTTAAAGATATGCCGGAAAGTGCCCAAATGAGTTTATTTTAAGGAGTAGAAAATGGAAAAAGAAAAATTAACAATCGAACGCAAAGTATATTTAGAAAATTGGTTAAATGACCATTTTCCTGATAATTTTAGTGATATCGTATACCAAGAATGGCGAGGATTATTTAGTGATGCGGAAGCCACTTATTTATATCGGGCCTTTTATTTACCAATTTCGTTAGTAAAAAGAGCTTTAAGTAATAAAGTCGAATTTCTTAAACTTTATCGTTTACCAGTAATAACGGAAGCAATTAATATGCGGCTAAAAGAAGTACCCGAAATCTTAGCCTATTTAAAAGAAATTTTAACGCGAGATACTACTGAACAAGTTTATAACAAATTAGTTCGGGATAAAATCGCGGATAACATCACGGCTAACGGGGAAATACCGGTTACCCGAATTTTAAATGCCGAAGAATATTGGGAATGTTTATGTGCCAAAGATAAAGAAGAATTAGAAGAAGTTAAAAAAGCGCAAACGAAAGCCGAAATTTGTGAAGAACTAGCCGATAAATTAGCGGTCTTAATGGCAATGGCCGAATATCATGGCTTAACCATTTTTGAAGTGGAACAGGCCGAAATTTTAAAAAGAGATGCTAAAGGTGGTTTTACCCGGCGCTTATATTTAGAAAAAGTTATTACAAAGAAATAGTATTTTGGAATTATTATGCTATAATTTAGTAAGGGTAGGTGAGAAAAATGGATTTATTTATTCCGGATATTTACGCCCAAAGTGTGTATACAATTGATTATAAAAAATTAAAGAAAAATGGCATTAAATGTTTAATTTTTGATTTAGATAATACGCTTGTACCTTATAAAATCACAGAACCAACCCAAAAGGTGAAAGATCTTTTCGCCGTTTTAAGTAATGATTTTAAATTAATTGTCATGTCTAATAGCCCAAAAAGTAGGTTACAACCTTTTAAAGAAAAATTAAATGTCGATACCGCTTATAGTAGTCGGAAACCTTTGAAGATAAAATACCAAAAGATTATCGAATTATATCGGTTTAAAGTCGATGAAGTAGCTTGTATTGGGGACCAAATTCTAACGGATATTTTTGGGGCGAACCGGATGGGTTTTACTTCCATTTTGGTGAATAAATTAGCGCCTTTTGAACCCTTTTTTACCCGATTTAACCGGATGATTGAAAAACCGATTTTAAAAAAGTTAGCGAAACAAAAATTATTAGTAAAAGGTGAATATTACGATTAAAAATAAAGAAAGTAGGTACCTATGAAGTGTATGGGATGTGGGGCTTTATTGCAAGATACAGATCCATTGCAAGATGGTTATACCCCCAAATTAACGAATAAATTATGTCAAAGATGTTTTAAAATTCAAAATTATGGGGCGAATATTGCGAGCCAAAAAAACATTATTACCGAAAAACTTTTAGCGAAAATTAATCGGGAAAAAGGCTTTGTTATTTTTCTCGTTGATTTTTTAAATATTTATGCGGAAATAATTACAACATATCAAAAAATTAAATTACCGAAAATAATGGTAATGACGAAAAGTGATTTAATTCCCCGAAACATTAAAAAAGACCAATTAGTTAAGAATTTAAAAAATCAATATCAAATAAAAGAAAAGATAATTTGGGTTAGTAGTAAAAGAAAAGAAAATCTTAATTTAATTAATGATATTTTAGCTCAAGAAAATAAAGTTTTTTTGCTCGGGTTTACTAATTCTGGTAAAAGTAGTTTAATTAATGCTTTAACGGATAGTAATTTAACTATTAGTAAAAGAGCCAATACGACTTTAGATTTATTAAAAATAAAAACGCCAACCGGTTTTATTTATGATACACCAGGTTTTATACCAGAACACTTTTTAGATAATATGTTACCTAAAAGACAAATTAAACCGGTCGTATATCAATTAAAAAATAAATATTGTTTAAAAATAAATGATTATTATTTGGCCAGTGATGTTGATAATAATATGATTCTTTATTTGGCTAATACCCTAAATGTCAGTAAAAGACTAAAAAAAGAAGTATTACCTAAGCAATTGGAAGTTTTAGCTAATTCCGATATTATTATCAAAGGTTTAGGTTTTATCGTGGTCAAGAAAAAAGCTTTAATTACAACCAATATTGCTATGGATTTGATTGAAATCCGGCCAACTATCATTGGAGGAAAAAATGAGTAAAATAAAAGTAATGAATGAAAACATGGCCAATATGATCGCGGCTGGGGAAGTAATTGAAAAATGTGCTTCTGTCGTAAAAGAACTCGTGGAAAATGCCATTGATGCTAATGCCCACGTGATAAATATTAATTTAGAAAATGGCGGAATTAAAAAAATTCAAGTCATGGATGATGGCATCGGAATGGATAAAGAAGATGCCCTACTTGCTTTTTCCCGTCATGCTACCAGTAAAATTTATAAAGCCGATGATTTATTTTTTATTGAAACATTAGGTTTTAGAGGGGAAGCCCTAGCTTCCATTGCGAGCGTTAGTGAAGTAGTTTTAGAAACTTTTAATGGGGTCGAAGGAACTTTAGTTCATCTTAAAGGGGGCGAACTCTTAGAAAATAAAACGGCGGTCTCCCGCCCGGGAACTATTATTACGGTAACTAATTTATTTTTTAATACACCCGCTCGGTTAAAATATTTAAAAAGTGAGGCCACCGAATTAAATAATTGTATTCAATATATTGAAAGACTAGCGTTATCGCATCCGGATATTGCTTTTAATTTAACAAATAACGATAATGTGGTGGTTAAAACTTCGGGAAGTGGGAATTTACTTAAAACTATTCATGAAATTTATGGTTTAAATGTTTCCAGTAATATGCTAGAAATTAAAGCCTTAAATGATGATTTTGAAATTAGTGGTTATATTGCGAAACCAAGTATTTTAAAAAAGAATCGTAATCATATGCATACGATTGTAAACGGCCGGATTGTTAGAAATAATGAACTTAATCGGGCGATTAATGATGCTTATAATACCTATAAACATGAAGGTTTTTATCCCGTCGTCGTTATTAATATATTAGTTGATCCCACTTTAGTCGATGTCAATATTCATCCGACAAAACAAGATATTAAAATGAGTAAAATAAATGTCTTAACGGATTTAATATCTAAAACGATTAAAGAAGCTTTATACGAAAATTTATTAATCCCGGATGCCGTTTTTGATGAGGCTAAAAATGATATTAAAGATGATTTTGAAAAGCAATTATTGGCTGAACAATTACCTAATTATGATGCCTATCAAGAAAGGATGCCCGAAACGAGTGGTTCTAGTACCCAAATGAATTTAGCGATTGGCTATGAAGAAGAACCAGATGAAGTTAATCCGGAATTTAAACAACTAAAACTTTATCCGGTTGGGCAAGTGCATAAGACCTATATTATTGCTCAAGATGAAGGTAACATGTATATAATTGATCAACATGCGGCTCACGAACGAGTTAATTACGAAATGATTACGAAAAAGTTAGCTGCGGCCCAAGTGATGGTTACCCCCATGTTAATTCCTTTACCCTTTGAATTAAGTACGGCCGATTATCAAATGTTTAAAGAACGCCAAAGTGTTTTGGAAGAATTAGGGTTTCAGATTGAAGATTATGGGATTAATACGATTGCCATTAAGGCCCATCCGACCTGGTTAAAGGCTGGTTTTGAAGAAGAAAGTTTACGGACCATCGTCGATTTAATAATTACTAACGAAAAGAAATTTGATAAACAAAAATTTTTAGATAGTATGGCTAAGATGATTTCTTGTAAAATGAGTGTTAAAGCAAATGAAGATTTATCTTTTACCGAAATGGAACATTTACTTAATGATCTAGTTAAATGTGATAATCCGTATAATTGTTGTCATGGTCGGCCTTCCATCATGAAATATTCCGCTTATGAATTAGAAAAAATGTTTAGGAGAGTACTATAATGGAAATAAATTTAACAGTTCTTTATAATCGGAGCGAAATTTTAATTGATGATGATATTGCTTATGAAGATTTAGCTTCTAATTTAATTAAAAAACTTGATCCCGTGCATATTAAAGGTTACGTCAAATATAATTTAAGTGAAGAAATTGAATTAAATCTTGAGGTAAAAGGGAAAATGTTTTTAACGGATAGTATTACGTTAGATTTAATTCCTTATGAATTTAAGTTTACCATTGCTGAAACTTTTACAGAAAATGACGAAAATTTTGTGAAAATTACCAAAAATAATCAAAATATACTTGATATAAAAGAAATTTTATGGGAAAATATTGTATTGGAAGTTCCCATTAGTTACACCCAAGCCTCAGGTAAAAAGTTAAAAGGCGACGGTTGGGAATTAAATGGTGAATAATAATATTTAAATATGAATATTTAAAGGTGGTGAAAACTTATGGCTGTTCCTTTTCGAAGAACAAGTAAAACTAAAAAAAGAATGCGGCGGACGCATTTAAAGAAAACAGTTGGTGCTTTAACTAGTTGCCCAAAATGTGGAGCAACTTTAAGACCACATAGAGCATGTACAAAATGTGGTTATTATAAAGGAGAAGAAGTAATTAAAGTCCCTGAAGAATAGGTTTTTAAATGGATGTGATGAGTCACATCTTTTTTTGGGCCAAATTTTAAATTTGGATTTTTGTGAAAAATTCGTATTTTAAATTGCAATCTAAAAATAAGTTTGTTATAATTTTAGATGATAGGTAGGGTGACTTAAGTGGATATTAGTATAGTGGATCGCTTTAAAGCCAAAAAGAAAAAAGTTATTTTAACTTATGCAAAAATCATTGAAATGATTATTACCTTACAAGAAAATACTTTATGGCAAAAAGCAAGCGAATTTACCCCTATTGCCGAAGGAATAATCGATTATTTTGTCGATAATTATTATTTTGATAATAATCTCAATCGGAATAATCCGGTCGAATATTTAAACGATAATATTAATGCGGTCATAATTTCCATCATGGAATATTATAAAAAAATTAATCAAACAGCTTTAATTAAAACGAAGAAAAATGAAACGTTCTTACTTTCGACAATTATTTGTACAGCCTCATATGTGGATATCGCCGCGAATGTTATTGATGGTAATTATGCGAAAACCAAGAAAAACTTCCAAAAATTATTAAAACATTTAAGTCAAACCGAAATTTTAAAAATTTATTATCATAATAAAATGTATTTAGATAAATTATTTACTGCCGTACGGCAAAATATGAATAATGAAAAAAAATTCTTTAATTATTTTAAAAATCCACGGTGGCATAATGAATATCAATTAATTAGTAATAACCCATCATACTATAAAGTTCGTTTTATTTATAAAGTTAATAATTTACAAGATAAAGATCCGAAGTTAATTAAGAAATGGCAAAAAAATTATCTGCCGGAATACTTGAAAATTAGTTATGAATTATTAGTTATTCTAATTATGAAAGAATACATTATGAATAAACAGGTTAATGTTTATTTAGTCCCAGTGGTGTTAGCTAGTTCGTATCTTGATTGTCTCGATATTCCGTTAATTAAAGACAATGTTAAATTATTAGTCCCTTGGGAAAAAGCAGAGGAATATGAAAATAAAACTAATCTAAAATGTGTTTATTATTACCAAGGGCATGATCCTGCGGCAATATTAAAAAAACGCGATTTGGAAGTACTGGTAAAAGGCGATACGTATGATCAATTAGATTTAGCAGCATGTGCCAAATTAAATATCAAAATTGTGAAAGAAGAATTAGGACCTAGCCTTACGGAAGAGGCTATATGTCAAATGAAGGAGGAAGACTAATGAGTGTCTATAGCGAATTTTTTACGAAATTTATGGGGCCATTTTTTGATGGCTTGGTAAGCATTTTTAAATCCTTTTTTGCGGGATTATTTAAAATGTTTAATGTTGTTACGTATATTGAAATTATTAATGACTATAAAAATCAACTAACGGGTGTTGGTTTAGTTATTCTCATTTTTTCGATTATCTTTTTAGTTGCGATGTTCGCCTTTATTTTCTTTTGTATTGCCCGGGCGATTCGGACATACTTAAGATATCGGCGGAATGTCCATAAAGAAGACTTATTAATTGAGGAAATTGAAAATTTAAATAACGAAGTTTTAAAATTAAAACGGCAAAATGATAAAATTGCCGAATTAACTAATGCCAATGGGGAAATTGAATTAGATGAAAACGGTAATCCCGTTAATTCTTTACAAGAAGGCGAAAGTCGGTTCTTTAAACTTAGTAATGTTGATGAAAAATATAAAGAATTTCAACCGGAAAAGATTGAAAATAATTTTAGCTTAGAAGAATTATGTGATTTATTCCGAAATTATTCGGCTAGTCAATTACATTTATATTACGATATTAATTTAATTAGATTATTTATTGCCTCATTTGCTTCCAATAAATTAATCATTTTAGAAGGTATTTCAGGAACCGGGAAAACATCACTTGCTTATGCCTTTGGTTCCTTAATTGCTAATGAAACAACCGTTGCTTCCGTTCAACCTTCATGGCGTGATTCTACCGAAATATTTGGTTATTTCAACGAATTTACAAAAAGATTTAATGAAACGGAAATTTTAACCAAAATGTATGAAGCGCAATATACGGATGAAGTTTATATCACTTTACTTGATGAAATGAATATTTCGCGGGTTGAATATTACTTCGCCGAAATGTTATCCGTTTTGGAACTACCAAATAAAAAAGACTGGGTAGTAGAATTAGTACCTAACGTTTGGGAAAATGACCCCGTTAAATTAGATGAAGGTAAATTAAAAGTACCAGAAAATATGTGGTATATTGGGACCATTAATAACGATGACTCGACTTTCATGATAACCGATAAAGTATACGACCGGGCCATGCCGATTGCGATTGATGATAAAGCCGAAGAATTTGAAGCACCCAAAGTTGATGCTTTTAAAATTAGCTATAGTTATTTAGATAGTTTATTTACAAAAGCGAGCGAAGAACATGCCGTTAGTGAAGAAAACCTAAATAAAATTAAAGAAATGGATCGTTATGTTATCGATCACTTCCGGTTAGCTTTTGGTAACCGGATTGTTAAACAATTAAAAGATTTTGTACCCGCTTATGTGGCTTGTGGGGGAGATGAAATCGCTGGCATTGATTACCTTATTGCCCATAAAATTCTCCGGAAATTTGAACAATTAAACTTAGCTTATATTAAAGATGAAATTGATGGCTTTATTACTTATTTGGAAAAATTATTTGGCGAAGGTAAAATGCCCGAATGTAAAGCTTATTTATTACGGTTGAAAAAAACAATCTAAGAGGTTATGATGGAACTAGAAAAATTCATAAAATCTTTAGATTTAAAAGAATACGAACAATTTGTGAAAAACAACCCGAGTAATTTAAAGGCAACGACTAAAGTTCATAAAGTAATTAGTGATACTTCATGGATTGAAATGATTGAAGAATCTATTCCGTATTTGGATAATATTATTCGTAATCCACGGCGCTTTATTGTACAAGAAGAAAATATTGTGCCAATTGAAAAAGCGAAAGTGGTAACCGAAGAAAGTATTCGTCATTTAGCGCAAAATACGAATTTAATTCAAGATGTGGATGAAGATGGTAACGTTATCCCTTTAAAATTATTAAATGTTTATCGGGAAGAAACCGTTGATTTATACGAAAACCGGTTTATTAAATCCTTGGTCGATAACCTTTACCAATTTGTAAATAATAAATTGGCGGAATCCGATCAAAAATCCCATGTCGATGCGGATAGTCAGGTAACTTATGAAGTGGCAACCAAAAATGGCAAGGAAACCCTTAATGTTACCTTAAAACTCGAAAGTAAACAAACCGAAGAAATGGCCCCAGAAAAAAAAGATGGTCATAGTTTGGAAACCCGTATTGAACATATCAAGGATGTTTTGGCCGCGTTTATGGGCAGTCAATTTATTAAAAGTTTGCAAGCTAGCCAACCGGTACGGAGTCCCATTCGGAAAACCAATGTTATTTTAAAAGAGCAAAATTTTATTAAGGCTTTAGAGTTATGGGAATACTTGGAAAGCAATAATATTAAGCCGATGACCGAAGTAACTGATGAGACTTTAGATCGGGAAAAAGAATTAAAAGCAGCGTATGATTTTGCCTTTTTTGTGCAAAATGAAGCACTTAAATTGAATAAAGATGAAAAATATGATAAAGTAAAAGTAGCGGAAGATTTAGATTTAAGAATGGTGATTACTAAGCTTCTTAAAGAAGATAATTTAGCTATTAAAGATGTTAAAGCTTTAGTAAATAAAGAAATTAAAAAATATCTAACTATTGAAAAGGCTAAAGAAAAGGAAATCGCTAAAGAATTTAAAAAACTCGGCCGTGAATATGAAAGTTGTAAACAAAAAGCATTTGAACTATTAAAGTGAGGGTAGCAAAATGGCTAAAAAAGTAAAAGAAGAAAAGAAAAAGAAAAAAATATTAGCTAATCGCGAAGTTTTAAACTTAAAAGACTTCATGCTTTTAAATGCCCAAGAACAAAAACAAAAAATTGAAACTATTTTAGGTAAAATGTATGAAGATACATTAAAAATTGTGCCTAAATATGTCGAAAAAGTTTTAAATTTATGTTTTGAGGTTAAAGATAAAGAAATATATTTACCTTATAATTTAAAAGTTAGTAAAGATGGCAGTAAAGTAATATTTGACTTTGTGGAAAAAGGCAACATGGGTTTATTTTTAATTTTCTTGTTTACTTTTTTATTCGCGGGGATTGCCGCGACTTATTCCGGGGTTCAATATTTAAACGCGATGAAATTAAATATTGATTTAAATGGTGATGGCGTTGCGGATTTAAATATTGATACTGATGGCGATGGCGTTTGTGATATTAACTGTGATGAAAATGGGAATCAAAAACCCGATAAAAATGTTGATTATCGGGGCAATCGGCAAAAAACTTTTAATGTTTTACAAAAAGATGGGAGTGTGCGTAATCCGTTAAATCAAGATTTAAATAATGATGGCAAATGTGATTTAAACTGTGATACTAATAATGATGGTTGGCCCGACACCAATTTAGATTTAGATGGCAATGGCACGCCGGATATTAACGTTGACCGAAATGGTGACGGGACGCCTGATTTAAACCTTGATACCGATGGCGATGGTAAGCCAGATGTCAACGTCGATAATAATGGCGATGGTAAATGCGATTATAATTGTACGTCGACGGATACGGATAATAAACGGGAATTAAATGTCGATACTAATGGTGATGGTAAGTGTGATATTAACTGTGATACCAATGACGATGGTATTCCCGATACGAATTTAGATTATGAAGGTAACCGGGAAGCAACCTTTAATAAAGAAGATGAAAATGGTAATATTACCAATAGAACTAATCAAGATCGCAACAATGATGGTAAATGTGATTTAAACTGTGATGTCGATAAAGATGGCTGGCCTGACACGAATTTAGATATGGATGGTGATGGCAAACCAGATTTAAATGTTGATACCAACGGGGATGGGACCCCAGATTTAAATATTGATACTGATGGCGATGGTAAACCAGATGTCAACGTCGATAACAATAATGATGGCATTTGTGATAGCAATTGTATTTTTAACCAAAATCAAGATGATAAACAACTTAATGTCGACGTTGATGGTGACGGGAAGTGTGATGTTAACTGTGATACCGATGGCGATGGTAAACCCGATATTAATGTTGACCATGATGGTAACCGGAAACCAACCTTTAATAAAGAAGATGAAAATGGTAATATCACTAACCGAACCGATCAAGATACTGATGGCGATGGTAAATGTGATTTAAACTGTGATGTCGATAATGATGGCTGGCCTGATACGAATTTAGATATGGATGGTGATGGAACACCAGATATCAATATTGATAAAAACGATGATGGTTTCCCAGATTTAAATATTGATACTGATGCTGATGGTGTTTGTGATATTAACTGTGATGATAATAATGATGGTATTTGTGATCGTTTCTGTACCGAAATTGTAACGCCTGATAAAGGTAATGGTAGTGTGGAACAAGAAGGTAACGGAGGCACCGGAATTGGTACAGCATCTTTAATTGTTACTTTTGAAAATCAAAATGAAGTTATTTCCGAAAATATTTTTCCTGATGATCAAGGCGAAGGTTTCAATACGACCATTCCGGATTTAAAATTTACGATTCAAAATCCAACTGAAGTTACGATGTATTATGATCTTAATTGGGTTGTGACCACGAATACCTTTACCAGTACGAATTTCTGGTACCGTGTTGTAAGTGATAATGGCGGCTTTAATCAACCTTGGCAAACGGCACCGAAAGCTGATGCGTTAATTAAAAGTAGAGTAGCAATTCCTGCGCATACGACGCAAAGTTATACCGTGTCTTTAACTTTGCATGGAACCGGAAAAGAACAAAATGAAGACCAAGGTAAGAACTTTAATGGTCATATTAAAGTAGATTTAGTTAGTTAATTTAAAAAAATAAATGTTTTGGATAACATTTATTTTTTTTGATAATATTAATTTACTAAGGCTGATGTTTCATGATATAATTAAAAAAATAGAGGTACAGATATGAAGCAAAAATTTTCTTCTAAAACCAAAACCACATTTTTACTTGTTATGGGCTTTCTTTTTTTTATAATTGTCTTTATTGGAGCGGCTTATGCCTATTTTCAAGCTCAAGTTGGCGCCGGCACTAATACGGATATTAATATCACAACTGGAACAACTGATAATTTGACTTTCGCTTTAGATGATATGAATATTACGGAAGCTAAAATAACTGGCGAAGATGGTAGCGTCCTTAATAAAGGAATAGATGATAATAATGATGATGTAACCATTAACATTAATGCGAATATGGCAAATTTTAATCAACAAGGTAATCATCAAGGTGATGGGGTAAGTGCTACAGTTATGTTAAAAGCTAATAATACCTATTATGAAACGGAAGAATATACCTATAATGTCTATATTTTAATAAACCAAAATGAATTACAATATTCTAGTTATAATAAAGATGGTGCGGAACCAAAAATATATCTTAGTGATAATGAAAAAAAAGCAGCGCTAAGTAAAAATGAGTTAGATGAATACAAACCTATCCCCGAACTATATTTAAGTATTAAAGGACCAGATGGCATTGTAACAAGTGATGTTTCCATTAATGACCAAGCTTTAACATATTATGAAGATGCCATTACTATGGGTGAAGAAAAAATAGGTGGCTTTGATATTACGGAGGCAAATGGTTTAATCAAAGTAAAAGTAGGGCAAAAAATTCAAGTTACGGGTGGAAGTAAGGAAAATGATACAACGACACATAATTGGGAAATTAAAGTGTATTTTAAAAATCTAGATACCGATCAAAATTTAAATACTGGTAAGAATTTAAGTGGTAAAGTAATAATTCAAAAAGAAAAATATGCTAATTATTCTGTTTATAGTTGGCAAAATACACCATTTACAATTAATAATATTGATAATACAATTAAACGTTTACAACAATTAAATATTACCGAAGTTTATCATGCCTTTAAAGATGAAGAATTAACGAGTGGAGAAGCGGTTCGCATTGTCCAAAAATTACAAACTAATCATATCAATACTTATCTACTTGATGGTGATCCAACTTGGTATAATAAACTAGAAAAATTTAAAAACTCCATTGATTTAGTAGCAAATTATAACTTAGCTCATCCGGAAGCAACAATTAAAGGTATTGTGATGGATACAGAACCCCATGCTTTAGCCGATTTTGCAAATGATAAAATTGGGGTTTTTGAAATTTATATAGATACTTTTGCGGAAGCATATACATATGCTAAAGAAAAAAATATCGAATTAGTTAATGTTATTCCTTATTGGTATGATACTTCTTTAGTTGATGATAATTCTTTAACTAAAGAAGAGGATGAACAAAGAGTAAAAAATGCCTTTAATAAGATGATTGCCAATTGTGATAAATTAAGTATCATGAATTATTATAAAAAATCCATGACCAATAATATTGAAGGAGAAATGCTATCAGCTCAAGCCAATAATAAAAAAATAGAATCAATTGCGGAATTTCAAAGACCTGAAGCCAGTTCAATTGAAGAATCCATTAGTATGTGGATTGAAAAAGACCCTTTAAATAAAGTTAATGAATATTGGGATGATATTAATGAAAAATACAATTATGAAAATCTTGGCTTTTCGTATCATACATTGGAAACAATCTTAGAATTATTTGGTGATTATAATTCACTTAAAATTGATACCATCCAAGATGCTGCTTCAACTACGACAAATATGCTGGTATATTTAGTTTTTGCCGATGGCGATATCATTACTGTTGATTCAGGACATAGTAAAGCGATTCCCCAAAAAGAATATAAAATCTATTTAGATGGTAAAAATATTACTAATACAGAAGAAAGTAAATTAGATTATGATATTGTTTATAAAAAACTAACCTTTACTGATAAAAAAGCTTATGATTTAGAAATATATCCAAGATATATAAATCCTGAAGTTGACAAAGGATATAAATCCATTAAAGAAGGAACTATCACTTTGCAAAATGCTGTAACGGGGCAAATAAAAACATCAAGAGAAATTAGTGATAGCTATACCACATTATCGAATATATATGAAGATACGGAATATATTGTTACAATTAATACGACTAATGGTGATGTTTATAAAATCAATTATATAGATGCTTCCGATGATAATCATACGGATCAAAAAATATCTAATGATAAGAATAACTTACTAATACCACTTAATTTTATGACTTCTAATTATTTAGTTCCTAAAATGTATTTTGATAAACTAAATTAGTTAGATATTTGTCTTTATCATGCGGGACAAGCTTGCATAAATTAATAATAGGAGTTGAAAAAAATGAATATTAATATAACCCTTATTATTGGTTTAGTGGCTTATGTCTTTGGGGCGATTACCAAAATATTTATTGCCCAAATACCATCTAAATTTATTCCATTACAAAATGTTTTAATTGCTTTAGTAAGCGCTCTTATTTGTTTTTTTAGTAAACTTGAACCTAATTTTCTTTCGGCAATTGTAACTTGTCTAATGGCTACTATGAGCGCTGGTGGGGTAGCGGATTTAGTCAAAATTATAAAAAAACCGGCGAGCGAAAGCGACGCGGGTTAAAATTATTTTAATTTTTTTTCCGAATAAGTTCATTAATAGCATAAGAGACTGGTGTTTGATAAGATAAATAATCAATAATTTCGGGGGTTGTAATATCCTCGACTTTTTGTAATTGCCAAATCTTAGTGGCTAGTTGTTCATTATTTAAAAGTAAATAGATTTGAGCAATTAAACTACTTTTAGCATTTTGTTCTAATAATAAAGGGGCAATTTTCGCGACTTTTTGGGGAGCGATAAATTCGCCAAGAAAAAGAATTTGCCGACAATTAAGATCTAATTCATCTTCATCTAGATGAAAAACATTCTTTTTTAATTCGGGAATGTAATAGGATAGATTAGACCAAATTAGAAAAGAATTTTCGCAAAATTTTTGACAAATTAAATCAATATCGATTTGTTTTAGATCATGGCCATTTAATTCCAAAAAATTAATTAAAGTAGCTAAATTTGCCAAATCATCTTTAATCGATACCACATTAGCTTTAACCATTATTTTATATAAACACGTTAAAAGGGCAAAACTGTATTTTCGCTCGCTGGTCATTATCATGGCCATCAGATTTTCTACTTCAGTTTTTATCGCCACCATTTGTCCATTTAAATTCCATTTTTTAGGGCCAAACTTAAATAATGTTAAAGCACTAATTTCCTTCATACCTTCTTGTAAACGTTGTTCTTGTAAGCTTCGGAGTTCTTCTTTAAAAGAATTATTGTCGGGCGTAGTTATAATTTCTCCCATATAAGTAAAAGCAAATTTTTGTCTCTTTTGCGGATTAACAAAAGTAATCTTTTCGCTATCATAATCACATAACGTATGCCAATAAAATTTAATTAGTCTTTTTCTTAATAAACCACTTAAATATAAAGGTTCCATGAATCTTTGCCCCCTTTTTTTAAGACGTATTATATACCAAAAGTTTCAAAAATGCAAATTTACTAGTTTTAAGATAGTGTAAAATTTTTTTAGGTAGTATTAAAAAAGATTAATACTATCTGTTATAATATTTATGATAGTCCGTCCGA
>CANQCH010000001.1 GCA_947589165.1 uncultured Bacilli bacterium | reverse complement strand
AACCCCAATCGAATATAGAACTCAATTAGGGTTTAAATAATAACTTTTTACTGTCTACTTTTTATTGACAAGTTCAATATATCAATTTCTACTTTCTTTTTTTCTGTTAATTGAGTATAATTCATTTATGAGTCCTCCTTGCCGGGTAGGGCTCTTTTATTTTATCAAAAAAACCGCACCTTGTGGTGCGGTTCAAATTTCAATTTAGGAAAAAGTGATAACTGATTAAGTTATTACTTTTTTTAAATAGTATAAATTGGTAAAAACGACAAAGAAAATATTTACAATTTCCGATATTACTAGACTATAAATTCCAATATGGAAAAGCGAAAAAAGGGCTAGAATAATTAACTTTATTAAGACCCCAAATAAAGAAATATTCATCGTAATTTTGGCTTTATTTAAGGCTTGCAAAGAAGAAATAATTACACCTTCTAAATAAAATAAAACGAAAATGGGAGCTAAAATTTTTATGTAATTACTACCTTTCGTGGTTTTATATAGAGTAAATAGTAATTGATCCCGAAAAACAAAAATTAAAAAGGAAAAAAAGATGCCAATTAAAAGGGCAAAAAGTAAACCTTGCTTAATTCGTCTTTTTACCATTTTAAAGTTTTTTTGGGTATAAAACTTGGCAATCTCGGGAATGATGGACATGGAAACCGCGGCGATAAAAAAAGAAGGCATCGTTAATAAAGAAAGACTATAAGCATTATAAGCCCCATATTCCGTTAAAATATAACTATTGGAATAACCAGATAAAAGTAATAAATTAGTTAAAATGATAGGTTCAAAAAAATAGCCAATATTACCAATAATCCGACTAGAAACCGTAGGTAAGGAAATATCTAAAATATTTTTCGTGGTCGTAAAATTTGGTTTTAAATCGGCTTTTGTTAATTTTATTTTGGCCGGCAGAAAAAATAAAAAGACAATAATACTGGAAACTTCGGAAATAATGGTTAGTAAAACTAGGCCAACGACGGCACATAAGACATTAATATTCATTAGCTTGGGTAGTACTAAATAAATGATTATAATCCGCACGATTTGTTCTAAAACATTACTAGTGGCATGGGGAACCATGTTTTGTTTGCCATAAAAATAGCCCTTAAAGACACTGGAAATGGAGACAAAAGGTAAAGTTAGTGCCATAGCAATTAAAATGGGATAACTACGCGGTTCTTGCAGTAAATTATTGGCAATGAATTTACTCGTCAAAAGCATTATAATAATTAGAGAAAAATTAATGGTTAAAATAATCGCCGCGCTGGTTGTTAAAATCTTGATACTGCGGTTACCTTTGGCCATATTTTCGGCGATTAATTTGGAAATAGCCGTGGGAATAGCTAATGATGAAATCGTAAGTAAAAGAGAATAGGTCGGTGTTGCAATGGAATATAAAGCAACACCTACTTCGCCAATAATTCGACTATAAATAATCCGAATTAAAAAGCCTAATATTTTGGTTAAAAAGCCACTGATAATTAAAATAAATGTTGATTTTAAGAAAAGATTTTCCTTTTTGGCCATATTTCACCTTTATTAACCTTGCATTTTGGTATATAATGAGAATGTAAGTTTTACTTATAAAAATATATTATTTTAGGTGAGAAAAATGACTAAAGGAATTACTTTTGCCGAATTAGAACCGCTTTTTCAAAAACGCGAAAATTATGCGTTAATTAAAAAAGCATATTTATATGCGGCCGAAAAACATAAAGGTATGAAACGGTTAACCGGGGATGATTTTATTACGCATCCTTTAGAAGTATGTAAAATTTTATTAGATTTAAATGTTGATGATACAACTTTAGTGGCGGCAATATTACATGAAGTAATTAATAATGCGGATGTAACCGTGGAAGAATTAAATGAAGAATTTGGGAGCGAAGTAGCTAAAATTGTCGAATCCATATCAAAAATTAATAAATTAGAATTACCGGATCAAAATGAAAGTAGTGCTTATTATTTAAGAAAGATTTTAATTGGTTTAATTGAAGATGTGCGCGTTTTATATATTAAATTGGCGGACCGGTTACATAATATGCGGACTAATTGGGCAATATCAACGGAAAAACAAAAAGAAAAAGCCGAAGAAACAATGGATGTTTTAGTGCCGATTGCCCATCGATTAGGGATTAATTCCATCAAGAGTGAGTTAGAAAATTTATCCTTATATTATTTAAAACCCAATGTATATAATGATATTTTAGAAAAATTAAATGATTCGATTACGGATTTAAATGGTTATTTGTTAGATATGAAACAAGCTTTAATCGAAATCTTAACGGAAGCAGGTATTAAATTCCAAATTAAAGGTCGAGTTAAGAGTGTTTATAGTATTTATAATAAATTAAATAATGGGAAAAGATGGGATCAAATCTATGATATTTTAGCTTTACGGATTTTTGTCGAAAAAGAAAGTGAATGTTATACCGTTATTGGTTTAATTCATTCCCATTTTCGTCCAATGCCGAAAAGATTTAAAGATTATATTGCCAATCCCAAAGAAAATATGTATCAATCCTTACATACGACTGTTTTTGGCGTCGATGGCCAAATCTTTGAAGTGCAAATTCGAACTTATGAAATGGATGAAATTGCCGAAAAAGGTTTAGCATCCCATTGGTCATATAAAGAAAAAGGGGCTAAAAAAGTCCAAAGTATTATGGAACAAAAATTAGAATTGTTCCGGAACGTCATTGAAGCTGGCGAAAATCAAGAAGATTTGGATTTTGAAGATGCCGTCAAATCCGAAATCTTTAGTGATTCAATATATGTCTATACGCCCAATGGGGATGTTATGGAATTACCTAAAGGTAGTACGCCAATTGATTTTGCTTACCGGATTCATTCCAAAATTGGCGATACGACCGTTGGGGCCTTAGTTAATGAACAAATTGTTCCCTTAGCAACGGAACTCCATAATGATGATATTATTACCATTAAAACGAATCCTAATGCAACGCCCAATAAAGATTGGTTAAATTTTGCCAAAACTAATCAAGCAAAAAAGAAAATTAAGGCTTATTTTAGTAAAAAAGACCGTGATGAATATATTGTAAAAGGAAAAGATATTTTAGAAAAAGAATTACGGAAACGCAAATTAAGTTTTAATACGTTATTTAATAATGAAGCCATCAAGAAAATTACGACCGATTTAAAACTAGAAGATTTAGATGAAATTTATCTATCTATTGGTTCCCTACGTTATACGGCAGCATATATAATTAGTTTAATTACGGAAGAAAAGCATGCGGTTGATGATGTTTTATTAGAACGTAAACCAAAAGTCGCTAAAGTTAACTATCAAAGTGATGTTTTAGTTGATGGCGCCGAAAATATTTTAGTCAATATGGCTAAATGTTGTATGCCCGTTAAAGGTGATGCCATCGTTGGTTATATTACTAAGGGTCAAGGCATTACCATTCATAAAGCAAATTGTCCCAATATTATGACGAAAGATGAAAGAACGATTAACGTTACGTGGAATGAAAATAGTAGTAATAATTATTATACTAATATTTATGTAACGGTTAATGAAAATAAAAATTTACTCGCCGAAATTATCACGGAAATTGGCAAAAAAGATGCGACGGTTAGATCTTGTAATACAATTGAAAAAGATGGTCGCGTCGTATATGAAATTAATTTACAAGTTAAAAATACCAATATTTTAACTACTGTTATGAATACTTTAGAAGTTATGCCTAATGTAATAAATGTGGCGAAAAATTTATAGGAGAAAATTATGCGAGTTATAGTGCAAAGAAGTAAAGAAAGTTCGGTTAAAGTCGATAATAAAGTGGTAGGTAAGATTAACCATGGCTTAGTAGTCTTGGTTGGCTTTACAGAAGGGGATAATCCCGAAAAAATCATGAAAATGGTCAAAAAAATTCTTAATTTACGTATTTTTGATGATGAAAATGGGGTGATGAATAAAAGCCTTTTAGATGTGGGAGGCGAAATTTTATCGATTTCGCAATTTACGTTATATGCGGATACTACCAAAGGGAATCGGCCTAGTTATGTTCAAGCTTTAAGTGGCGATAAAGCGATCGTTTTATATAATTATTTTAATGAATTATTATTGGAACAAGTTAAAGTTGCTACCGGAATTTTTGGGGCAGATATGGAAGTCAATATAATTAATGATGGGCCAATTACCATAAGTTTAGAATTTTAAATAGCAAGGAGGGATACAATGTTTAATGCTAAGATAAGTTACTATTTAAAAGAATTAACTAAAATTAGACGTCAAGCGTTAAATAATGATGATCCGGTTATTTTAAGAGAAAAAATTGATGCTCTTTTAGCGGATATTCATGGCGAAGAAGAAAATATCTACCATTGGCCGAATAATTTAGCCCCTAAGTTTAATTTCTTTTCGCCCGAATTAATTGGCTTTTTTATCAAAAAGCTTGGCTTCTGGTTAGGAATGTCATTACTCGGATTAATTTTAATTTTAGCTAGTGTGGCCCAAATTACTTATTTTGCGCCGCTTGCCATTGGAGGAAGTTTATTAGCTGTTATGTTTTCTTTATTTATGGCTAGTAAAGCCACGATTAAAAATGATTCCTTGCTGCAAGAATGGTTAAAAATAAAATTTCATTTAGCTAAACCAGCGGATTATCAAGAATATCAAAAAAAATTAAATTATTTAACGCAAAAATTATTGGTAATGAAAAATAATTTAAAACCCCAAAATAGTTCCAAAGACGCTATTATTCCTACGGAAGATAACCAAATAACTTTGTTAGAAGAATTAGAATTAAAATATCGCCAAATGGCCGATAATGGTCTAAAGGCGACTATAAAGCTGAAAATAACGACTTTAACTAAATTAATGATGGAACTTAAAACGGCGACGGTCCCCTTTAAGAAAGACGCTATTTTAAAAGAAATGGCTCTAATTTGGGAAGAACTTGCCCAAATAGATGTGTACTTAAATCAAAATCAAGAAAAGCGCCGCGAAAGAACGAAAAGATAATAATAATTATATTAATAATTTATTAGAAAAAGGCAAAATAAAAGACACAGGTCAGAAGGTCGTAGATAATAAATCTAAACCCATAACTGACAGTTCTGTGTCTTTTAATGGCAACAATTTAGCACAATCTAAAGAAAATGTCAAATTGCTTATTTTTTCCACCCAAAAGTCAATTATATGGTAAAATAAAAAAAGATGAATGGAGAGATTTAAATGTTAATTAAACCTAAAGGAACTTATGATTTATATGGCCTTGATGCTAAATTATACGAGTATATAACGGCTTGTATTCAGGATTTTATGGAAGATTATCATTATGAATTTATTCGGACACCGATCTTTGAAGATCGTAACTTGTATCATCGAAGTGTTGGGGATGCCAGTGACATGGTGGTGAAAGAAACTTATGATTTTATCGATCGCGGAGGGCGAAATATAACTTTACGACCCGAAGGAACGGCGGGCGTAGTTCGGGCCTTAATAGAAAATAAACTTTATGGGAATCGGAATGATGTTTTAAAATATTATTATTTAGGAACGATGTATCGTTATGAAAGACCTCAAGCAGGAAGATATCGGGAACTTACCCAATTTGGCGTGGAAGTTTTTAATTCCGATGATGTATTAATTGATGCGGAAGTTATTTCTTTAGGTTATAATCTTTTAAAAGAATTAGGACTAGAAAATTTTACGGTTCATTTAAATTCTTTGGGTGATGAAAAAACGCGCGAAAATTATACGGCGGCCTTAAAAAAATATTTAAAACCGCATTTAAAAGACTTATGTGCAGACTGCCAAACCCGATATGAAAAAAATCCTTTAAGAATCCTAGATTGCAAGGTCGATAAAGATCAGACCATAATGCAAAATTTACCAAATATTTTAGATTATTTATCGGCCGAAAGTAAAAGTAAATTTAATAAATTAAAAGAATTATTAACGATGTTAGATGTTGATTATGAAGTTGATAATCATTTAGTTCGAGGGTTAGATTACTATGATTATCATGTTTGGGAATATATTAGCGATGATGATGGTTTAGCCTTAGGCGCTGGAGGCAGATATAATACTTTAGTGGAAAAATTAGATGGGCCACATTTACCAGCAATTGGTTTTGGCTTAGGCCTTGACCGGATTATGTTAGCCTTAAAGAAAATTTTACCAACGAGTGAAATACCCCAAAATGTTGATGCTTACATTATGTGTGTTAATGAAGAAGAAAAAATATATGGGATAAAATTAGCCCAAGATTTACGTTTAAATCATGTTAAAACGGAAATTAATAGTAATAATTTAAGTTTAAAAAGTCAATTTAAAGTCGCGGATAGTTTAAATAGTAAGTTTTTACTTATATTAAATAGTGAAGATTTAAAAAAAGGTTTAATTAATGTCAAAGATAATGCAACTAAAGAAGAAATGAAAATTGATGAAAATGAAATTGTGGATTTTTTAATTTCAAATATATAGGAGTGATTATGAAAAGAGTACTTATTAATAATTTAGAAGCTGGCGAAGAAGCGAGAATTAGTGGTTGGGCCGAAGCAATACGGGATACAAAATATATGCTTTTTATCATTTTAAAAGATGCCAGTGGGAAAATTCAAGTTTCGCTTGATAAAGCCCAAAATGCCGCTTTAGTTAAAGAATTAGATGGCGTTTTAGCAAATAGCATTTTAGAATTTACCGGCAAAATGCAATTAAGTGAATATGTTAAACAAGGGGGAAGAGAATTTATTCCCGAAAGTCTTAAAATTTTAAGTAAAGCCGAAATGTTACCAATAGATGTAACCGCCAATATTGATACACGATTAGATTACCGTTGGATTGATTTACGGACGGAAAAAAATAATTTAATGCTTAAAGTACAATCAGCTTTTGTGGATGGTATGCGTTCCTTTTTAATAAAACAAAACTTTACGGAAATTCATACGCCCAAATTAATAGCCACGGCGAGTGAATCTGGTTCAGATGTTTTTGAAGTTAAATATTTTGATCGTAAAGCCTATTTAGCGCAAAGTCCCCAATTTTATAAGCAAATGGCAATCGCGAGTGGTTTAGAACGAATTTTTGAAGTTGCACCAGCATTTCGGGCGGAAAATTCCAATACGAATCGGCATACTACCGAATTTACTTCATTTGACTTAGAATTTGCATATATCGATTCTTATACTGATGTAATGGATTTAGAAGAAGAATTATTAATCGCCGGTTTAACCAAGGTTAAAGAATTATATGGCGAAGAAATTAAACGTCTTTTTGCAACCGATGTTATTATTCCTAAACGGCCATTCCCGCGGATTAAATTACAAGATTTATATCAAGAATTAAATAAAAGGTATAATTATGAAATTCCGGCGTATGATATTGGCGATATGAATGCTGAAGCCGAAAAATTAACTTCCCGTTTTGCTATGGAAGAATACGGCCATGAATTTATCTTTGTAACCGATTTTGCCAAAACAAAAAGAGCATTCTATCACATGCGGAAAGATGATGTACCCCAAGGGTTTGATTTGATATGGAAAGGCACTGAAATTACTACCGGAGCGCAAAGAGAACATCGTTATGAAGAATTAACAAAACAAGCCCGGGAAAAAGGTTTAGATAAAGATGTCGAATTTTATCTCCAATTTTTCCGTTATGGGTGTCCGCCTCATGGAGGCTTTGCCATTGGCGTTGACCGGTTGACCATGCTTTTATTAGGCATTCCATCCTTAAAAGAAGAAATGTTTATATTTAGGGGTCCATCACGACTTACCCCATAAAAAAGGAGACTAATATGGATTTAAGAGACATATTTCAAGATACGAAAAAATATTTAAATCAAGAAGTTACGATTTCGGGTTGGATTCGTAATCACCGAGATCAAAAGACTTTTGGTTTTATTGATTTTTCCGATGGTACGCATCAAGAACATTTACAAATTGTTTATGATGAGTCGTTAGCCAATTTTAAAGATATTCAAAAACTTTTAGTAGGTTGTGCGATTAATGTTAAAGGAATAATTGTCCCATCTAAAGGGAAACAAGATATTGAACTTCAAGCACAAGAAATTACGCTTTTAGGTGACTGTCCGGAAGATTATCCGATTCAACCCAAAAGACATACGCGGGAATTTCTCCGGGAAGTAGCTTATTTACGGCCACGTACTAATCTTTTTCAAGCTGTTTTTCGCATTCGGAGTACTGCAGCTTATGCAATCCATAAATATTTTCAAGATCGTGGTTATGTCTATTTTCATGCCCCATTAATTACGGCTAGTGACTGTGAAGGGGCCGGAGAAATGTTTCAAGTTACCACTTTGCCACTTGCTAAATTAAAAGGGGATATTGATTATCGCTAAGATTTCTTTGGGAAAATGACTAATTTAACTGTGAGTGGGCAACTAGAAGCGGAAACCTTTGCGTTAGCTTATAAAAAAACTTATACTTTTGGGCCTACTTTTCGCGCCGAAAATTCGAATACTAAAACGCATGCTTCAGAATTTTGGATGATTGAACCAGAAATTGCCTTTTGCGATTTGGCTGGCAATATGGATATTATGGAAGAAATGTTAAAATATGTCGTACAATACGTGCTAGATAATTGTCCTAAAGAATTAGAATTATGTGATAATTTTGTGGAAAAGGGTCTTATTACGAAATTAACGAACTTAGTAAATAGCCAATTTGTGCGAATTGATCATGCGGATGTGATTAAAATATTACAAGAAGCGCCGGTAAAATGGGAATTTATGCCTGAGGTTGGTGGGGATATTGCTAAAGAACATGAAAAATATATCACGGATTATTTTCATGGTCCCGTTTTTATCAAAAATTGGCCTAAGGATATTAAAGCATTCTATATGAAACAAAATCCCGATGGCAAAACGGTAGCCGCCGTGGATTTAGAAGTACCTGGAGCGGGCGAATTAATGGGTGGTAGTCAAAGAGAAGAAGATTACGAAAAATTAGTTACCCGGATGAAAGAATTAAAAATGAAACCAGAAGATATGGAATGGTATGTAAATCTTCGGCGTTATGGCGGCTGCGTTCATTCAGGCTTTGGCATGGGTTTTGAACGTTTAATTATTTACCTAACGGGTGTCGATAATATTCGGGATGTAATCCCTTATCCCCGGACGCCAGGAAATTGTGAATATTAAGGAAAGGATATTTTATGACGGCATTTGAATTAACCCAAAAATTATTAAATATTTTAGATAATGATGCCTATCATCTTAGTTATAGTGCCCGCCAAAATATAATTCGGCAAACTTTATACCGAATTCGTCAAAATGATGTCTATGAAGAACAAGATATTATTAATCATTTATTAAGGCAAAGAAAAATTCAAGCTTTAGATAATGAACTAGCCTTAGAAGCAGTTACTAATCCGGAAAATTGTTTGGCTAAAACCAGTTTTCAAGCTTTATTTAATTTTGATAATACTTTTAGCTTAGCATATCCGGTAGCTAATCAAAGTGATTTTGATTTTTTACTAATTGGAGAAACGGAAACTTTTGGTAAAATTGAAGCTTTGGATGGCAATATTTTATCTTATACTGATGGCGAAACGGCAAAAAAGGCTTATCAAGTACCATTAACAAGAATCTTATCGGATTTTACTTTTACTAATATTGATCAAAAAGGATGTCAAATTTTAACTGATGAAATAAATCGTTTTTTAATGTATAATCCGTTATTTATTGATGATGTCTTTGCATTATCGCGAAGAAAAAAGCCTTAAAAGGCTTTTTTCTTGACAAAAATTAATATTTTATTTATAATAACAGCCATCAAAAAGAGGGGGGATACAGAATGGTTAAAAAATTAGCTTTAATTGTAGAAAATATCATTGATACGAAAAGAAAGATTAATAATCGCGATATCGCGGAAATCGTTTCAATAATAGTTAAAGAAAAAGACTTGGTACCATATTTGGACAAAGTAACATTTACAAATATCATTTATAGTGAAAATCCAGATATTTTATATAGTTATGATGAACGGCGATTAATTATTAATTCTTCCTTAAAAGATAGTAAACCACTCTTTATGAATGAAAATTTTCATTCTTTTTCGGATAAGGACAATTTAATTATTCAAATTTTAAATATTATTTATTGCTTAGCAATCGAGATTGAAAAAATTAATCAATGGCATATTGCTAGTACTTCTGCTAAAAATTTGGAAGCAGTTATTATTCGCGCCAACATTTTACATAAAATTTTATTTACGGGATTAGATTTTGAAGCTAATATTGAAAATTTGCCGGCTAGTATTGAAGAAATGTTAGCCATTTACGATCATAAATTGGCTAATCATAAAACTTTATTTGAACCACTTAGTCATTTAGCTAATTTTTATGCTTCGATGTTAATCTTAGACGTAGCGATGGCGATACCACATAAGACCGTAAATATAATTAACTTTATGCAAGCTTCAATTTTGGAAAATTTAATCAAAGATTATAAAACTAATGTCTTGACACCTAGTGCGCCAACGATAGATTTCTTTAATGACCAAAATTTTAAAGGATTATTTAGAGATTTTAACTTTTATAGTGCTAATCCTTTATTTATGAAGCAAAATATTACCGAAAGTGTTCCTTTGGCGCGGCGGTTACAATGTGGTTTAACAATTAAACCAAAAGAATTAAAAGGGATTCGGCATCAATATATTGAGCTCATTTCTTGACAAAAATCGTAGTTAAAGTTAAACTATAATTAGAATATTTAATAAAAACACTAGAATATTTCTAGGTTTTTTTTAAGGAAGGTTTTTATGAGTAAATTTACAAAAGCAATGGTTGACGATTATGCGGATAAATTATTAATTGGTTTAACACCTACGGAAAATGAAATGGTTTTACAAGAAATGGATATTATTGAAGCAACAATGGATAAAGTAACGGAAATTAAGGATATTTCCAAAGTAGAACCGATGACACATTGTCTAGATGATTTTACTGTAGAATTAAGAGATGATGTCGCGGTAGAAGGTTTACCAATTGAAGAAGTATTAAGTAATTGTGATGATTTTGAAGACCGGGAAATTGTGGTACCAAAGGTGGTGAATACAAATGACGTACATGAATAAAAGTATTGTAGAAATTCATGAAGCCTTAAAAAAGGGCGAGGTTACAAGTCAAGAGTTGGTCCAAGAGTCTTTAACAAAATCCCACGAAATAGAAGAAAAATGTAATGCTTTCGTGACTATTTTAGATGAAGCAAAAGGAAGAGAAGTGACGGATAATTTATTATCGGGAATTCCTTACGGAGTTAAAGATAACTATGCGACAAAAGGCGTTTTGTCGACGGGTTCAAGTAATACTTTAAAAGATTATGTGCCAATATTTGATGCTACGGCGGTAAAAAATTTAACTAATGCTGGAGCTATTATGGTAAATAAAACTGCTTTGGATGAATTTGGCATGGGTGGTACAGGGACGACAGCTCATACAGGAATTATTCGTAATCCCTGGGCTCAAGATCGGATGTGTGCTGGTTCATCAGCTGGTTCAGCGGCAGCGGTAGCAGCCGGTTGTTATCCTTATGCTTTAGGATCTGATACTGGTGATTCGATTCGGAAACCTGCCGCCTATTGTGGCATTGTTGGCTATAAACCGACTTATGGTTTAGTTTCCCGTTATGGTTTATTTCCTTATGCTTCTAGTTTAGATCACTGTGGAGTTTTAACTCGTTCTGTCATGGATGCTGCGATTGTAATGGATAATATGAAAGGTAAAGATCCCCATGATATGACTTCTTGGGATTCCCAAAATGTGCATTTACAAGCTAGTTTAAATGGCGATGTAAAAGGAAAAAAATTGTGTTATATTAAAGAAATTTGTGATATTAGTAATTATCCGAAAGCGACAAATGAATTAAAAGCGCATTTAACTAATTTTGCCCAAACAATAAAAATTTGTCGGGATCTGGGGATGATTGTTGATGAAGTTAGTATTGATAAAAATTTGCTAGCGGTCGAACCGGCCGTATATATAATCTTATCTTATGCGGAAGCAACTAGTAATTTATCTAATTTAACCGGAATTATTTTTGGCCCCCGCGGCGAAGGGGAAAATATTAATGCTATGATGAAAGATCATCGGACTAAAGGATTTTCTCCACTTATTAAAAGACGGTTTGTCATCGGTTCTTATGTTTTACAAAAAGAAAATCAAGAAAAATATTTCAAAAATGCCCAAAGAGTTCGACGGTTACTCGTTGATGCTTGGAAAAACTTATTTGCTACTTATGATGGGGTTATTCTCCCAGTGGGAAGTGGACCTGCCAAACATTTAGATGGCGCCGAAGATCTTTTAAGTGAAGATACTGAAATTTTGGAAGAACATTTGCAAATTGGTAATTTTGGCGGATTTCCATCAATTACCATTCCCAATGGTTTTATAAATAATTTACCGGTTGGGGTTAATATTACCGGTAATTGTTACGATGATGCTAATGTTTTAAATATTGCCTATGCTTTAGAACAAAAAATGAACTATGCCAATATGATTGCCGGGGAGGTAAGAAAATGAATGATTACGAAGCTGTAATTGGGATTGAAATGCACTGCGAATTAAAAAGTAATTCGAAAGTATTTTCGCCGGCACCGAATAATTTTAATGAATTAGCCAATGCTAATGTTCATCCAATTGATTTAGCTTTTCCCGGGATTTTACCAGAAGTTAATCGCAAATGTGTCCAAGATGCCTTAAAAGTGGCTTTAGTATTAAATTGTCAAATTCCCGAATATTTGTATTTTGATCGGAAAAATTATTATTATCCGGATTTACCAAAAGGCTATCAAATTACCCAAAATACTGATCCCATTGGGACTAATGGCCAAATTGATATTTTAGTTGATGATAAAATAAAAACGGTGAAGATTCATGATATTCATCTCGAAGAAGATAGTGCGAGCTTAAGCCATTATTTTGATGTATCCTTAATAGATTATAATCGCGCAGGTGTACCATTATTGGAATTAGTTACCGAACCTTGTTTTCATAGTTCGGCGGAAGTTTTAGCTTTTTTGGAATATATGCGCTTAGTTTACCAATATTGTGATGTTTCCGAAGCCGATTTAAAAAAGGGGCAAATTCGCTGTGATGCTAATATATCGATTCGCGATAAAGGAAGCAATACTTTAGGTACGAAAGTCGAAGTTAAAAATATTAATGGTTTTCTTAATATCGTTGAAGCCATCGAATACGAAATTAAACGGCAAAGTACGTTAAAAAGAGAAGGGCGTTATGCGGAAGTTGAACAAGAAACCCGCCGTTTTGACGAAGAAACAGGAACTACCAAAAGAATGCGGAGTAAAGTCGATGCCATTGATTATAAATATTTTGTAGAACCTAATATTCCTAAATTTCATCTTGATGCTACTTGGATAGCGAAAATAAAAAAAACAATTCCGATGTTACCTTTAGAACGCGAAAAATTATATGCGGAAAAATATAATTTAACAAAGTCGGAAATTGCCACGATAATTAAAGATAAAGACATCGCGGATTATTTTGAAGAATGTTTAAAATTGGATCTTGATGCTAAAATGGCTAGTAATTGGCTAACGACCCAAATCATGGGTTATTTAAATCAAACTAATAAAACCATTAAAGAGATCTATTTAACCCCCAAGCGATTAAAAGAATTACTTACTTTAATTAAAGAAGGAACGATTTCATCTAAGCAAGCTAAAGAAATATTTAAACAAGTTCTTCAGGAAGAAAAAGAAATTAAAACCTTTTTAAAAGCTGAAGATAGTCAAATTTCTGATGAGACGACTTTGATGAACTTAATTCGAGATATTTTACAAAATAATCCGAATGAAGTTAAGGCTTATTTAAATGGTCGGAGTAATTTATTTGATTTCTTTGTTGGTCAAGTCATGAAAGAAACTAGAGGTAAAGCTAATCCGATTTTAACGAAAGATATTTTAAAAAATTTATTAGAAGAAATGCAATAATTTTCTTCTTTTTATTTTCTTCTTTTTAATATTATGATATACTATTTTTAGAATAGAAGAAGAGGGTTAGTATGAAGAAAAATTTATTAAAAGTACAGAAAAACGTTACGTTTATATTAATTTTAATGATTTTCTTATTTCTGTTTTGTTTTTTATTTTATACCAAGGTTGGCCGGAATATTATTATTCCTCAAGCTCCTGTTAATATCGAAATAACCGATCAAGATAATGCTATTGCTAAACGTCTACAAGAAATCATTCCTTTTGTAAATACCAATGATTTAAAATATACGACAGCCTACCAAAAGGAAAAAATTACCAATGCCCAAATTACGACAGAAATATTTTTAAAAATAGCGTATGATCATACTACGGTGAAAAATCAAAATAGTTTTAATACTTATATTACTCGTTTATATGGTGGCAATTTATTTATTACCAATAAAAGTTTTAATGTTGATGGCGTTGTTAATTGTACCTTTAATGAAAAGGCAAATTATGATTGCACAGCGAATGCTTACCACGGGTTAACTTATTCTTTAGCCAGAAGAATTACCAAATTAAACATTATTGATGATGATTATTTTTTAAATGAAGATGTTATTTTTTATACAATTGCAGAGACTAATAACGAAAAAATATATACTATCTATGATGATTCCCAATATCAAAATAAAATAGCAACTTTTACGGATCAAGACCGGAAAAATTATGCGGTTACCGATTATATTTTAGCTAAATATAAAACGGTAATTAATAAATACCAAAGTAAACTTATTATTAATAATAATACTTATCGTTGGCAAAGCACAGAAAGAATTACTTCATGAAAAATGGCAAAACAGTGACGGGATTAATTATTGGCATCGTTTTTCTTCTTATTTTGCTAGTTGCGAGTTGGGCTTTATATTTTCATCATAATGATATAACTATTGCCCTAATGGAAAAAAAGGCTAATTTAGAGTATGAACCAATTTTCCTTTCAAATTATGCCACATACACAGACTTTTTAGCTAAGTATCATCTTTGGGGAAAATTAAAACCACGTGATTTTCAAACTAAAGACTATATTGTTGATTTTATTCCTTACAACAAAAACTTAGAAATTTTAAAAGTAGAAATTAGGGTAGGGGAAATAGTAAATATTAATTATCAAGTAAATCAAGATCTAAAGGAAAGTAATAAAGTTCTAATTAATTTAATTCCCATTGAGAAAAATATAATTAAAAATTTTAACCAAATTAAACATGAATATAAAGAGGTGAGGTAATATGTTTGGACGAATAACATATATTAATGATTCGGTAGCCCATATTGAAAATTTAGGCGGTGCCACGGCAGCTAATGATTTAATGAATTTACATATCGTTTTTGAAGAAAATACCCAACGGATTTTAGGCGAAATTACCGAAATAAATGATAAAGAAATTAAAGTGCGCTTTTTAGGCGAATTTTTGGATAACCGGTATGTTAATGGGGTTTTACGGAAACCTTTATTAAGTAGTAAAATTCGGGTTATAAATAGTAATGAATTATTACTTTTAATTGGTAGTTATAACGAAAAGACTTTTGTTTTAGGCGAAAGTGCCATTTATAAAGGTTTTAAGTTATGTCCTAATGTCAATGATTTATTTTCTAACCATTTAGCTATTTTTGGAAACTCTGGTTCTGGTAAATCGTGTGGGGTCGCGCGGATTGTTCAAAATATTTTTAGCAATGAATTAGCGGTCCAATTTAATGCCAATTTATTTATTTTTGATGCATATGGCGAATATAAAAATGCTTTTGGCAAATTAAATGAAATAAATCCGAGTTATAGTTATAAATTTATTACAACTAATCCCGTTGATCCAAGTGATGTTTTATTACAAATACCGGTGAATTTACTTACACTTGATGATATTGCCTTATTACTACAAGCTAGTAGTCATTCTCAATTACCAATCTTAGAAAATACGCTTAAATTAGCTAAAATATTTGCCGTTAATACGCCTGAAACGGAAAGTTATAAAAACCATTTAATTGCTAAAGCCATGCTAGCTGTTTTGTTTAGTAGTGAAACGATTTCGAATAAGAAAAATGAAATATTTACGATTTTAGAAGTTTGTCATACCAAAGATTTTAATTTTGATTCGACAATTCAAGGTTTAGGTTATACCCGTAGCTTAAGTGAATGTTTTGAAATCGATTCTAATGGTAATTTTGGGGAATCCGTTTTAATTACAGATTATATTTTAAAACATATAAATGATGATATTGAAACCATGGCGGTACCAAATGATGCTTGTTATGATTTAAAAGCCTTGGCCAATGCCTTAGAATTTACATTAATTAGCGAAGGCTTCCAACATAATGCTAGTGCCCACGATGATGCTGTTATCTTAAAGGTGCGGTTAGCTTCCATCATTAATAGTCCTTTAAATAAATATTTTGTAAGTCAAGGGATTACCGTAAAAGATTATATTAATTCTTTAGTCATGAATAATGGGAAAAAAGCGCAAATAATTAATATTAATTTAGAAGATGTCGACGATGTTTATGCTAAAGTAATTGTAAAAATCTTTTCTCGGATGTTATTTGAATTTGCGAAAGCTTGTGAAAAAAGAGCATCTATTCCATTCCATTTATTCTTAGAAGAAGCCCATCGGTATATTCAAAAAGATAATGATACTTTCTTAATTGGTTATAATATCTTTGATCGAATTGCCAAAGAAGGCCGGAAATATGGCGTAATTTTAGATATAATTAGTCAAAGACCAGTCGAAATATCAGATACGGTTATTGCCCAATGTAATAATTTCCTTATTTTTAAAATGACCCATCCGTTAGATATCAAATATATCGAAGAAATGTTACCAAATATTTCCGCGGATATTTTAGATAAACAAAAGGTTTTACAACCAGGTAATTGTGTTTGCTTTGGTGGGGCTTTTAAAATTCCGATGATTGTGAAATTAGAATTACCAAATCCGTTACCATATAGTACTAACTGTGATGTTTCATCTTGTTGGAAGATGGCTAGTACAGGTAATAATGTTTCTCCGACGGTTCCAACCGGAGCCAATTTTGCTGGTCAAACAACAATTTAAAATAAGCTAAAAAAGTCCTTCGGGGCTTTTAATTTGCTTTTTTTGGCCTTATGCGGTATAATAGTAACCATTCTGTAAAAAGAAGAGGTGGAATTTTTCCATTTATGAAAGAGTATGTCCTGAAAAATCGAAAAGGATTAATTATCGTTTTAATTGCTTTAAGTATCTGGATGTTAATTGAATATCCGCATGTTAAAAACTTAATGTCTAAAACTAAAGATTTAAATTATGAAGCAATAAAAGTTAATAATAATTTAGAATTAAGTTATATAGAGAAAGTAGACTTATTTTTAGAAGAAAAGGATGAAACTATTAATTTTTATGCGGAAGCTTTTCGCATTGATAAAGTTACTTTAAGGAATTTATTAAAAGAACAAGCTGATTCTTTAGATTTATTAAATACGCCTAATTTTGATAAACTATTAATTGATTATTTATTTGATCTTGAACAAAATGATAAAAGTTTATTTAACTATAATGTTCAAAATAAAACGGTATCGAAAGAATATATGATTAGTTTAATTAGTTATTATACGCAAATTTATTCTAATGTCGATTTTAATATTGCAAGTGCTATAGCGAAAATAGAATCTGGTTATCGTTCTTCTTATATGTTAAAATGTAATAATATTTTTGGCGGTATGAGTAAGGGTAAATTAATTAAATATCGAACGATAGAATACGGAATTTTAAAATATATTAAATTACTAAGTGAAAATTATTTTGGTAAAGGATTAACAACAGTAGAGGCGATCGGCCGCGTCTATAATCCGGTTATTACAAGCGAAGGAAAAAAGATCGCAAGTCCTACGTGGGTAGCCAATGTAAATAAAGCCTTAAATGATTATAACGCTTTAAATATATATACTGATTTAGCATCAGTGTTAACTTTACAGGTAAAAGAGTAAAGTAGTTGAAGCTAAACTTAATATTTGATATAATTATATTGTCTGAGGGATAAGTTTATTTTATATAAAACCGACTATGATAAATATACGGGAATCTAATTGAGTTATGGTGTAGAATACTTTCCCATTAAGTGTCGAAAGGATCCTAAAGTAATTCATGTGATGCCCACCTGCCGAGCGCGGGATTTTATCAAGAATAGACTTACCTTTGGATTTTTTTTTGCAGAAAAAAATAAAAGGGGAAACCTTTTATTTTTTCGTGATTAAAAATGTCGCTAGTTTTTTCGGATCATCATCATTATAGACAATATTATAAATAGTATCAATTAAAGGAATATTAATATTTTTATGTTTTAATAATTTATAAATAACATCTAAGGTATAATAACCTTCAACCGTATTTTCACTTAAGTAAGCTTTGATTTTATCAGGATTGTGAGTTTTACCAATAACATAACCAAAAGAAAAATTGCGGCTTTTTTGACTCATGCAAGTAAGCATGATATCACCCACGCCCGCGAAAGAAAGAATCGTTTTGGGTTTACCACCCAAACTTGCAATAATTTGTTTCATATCATGAAGGGCTTCATTAATCAGAAAGGCTTGTGTTGATTCGGTATAACCTAAACCATAAAGAATTCCTGAAGCGATCGCTAGACAGTTTTTTGTGGCTCCACATAATTGAATGCCAATCATATCTTTACTGGAACGTAGTTTAAGGGTTTCATTGGTTAAAGCTTGGCGAATTAATTGTTCAACCCATTTTTTAGATGAAGCAATGGCCAGAGCTACTGGATTACCGGCAAGCATATCAGTAGCAAAAGTTGGTCCCGAAATGACGGCAATATTTTGGGTATGGATATTTTTCATAACCACATTAGAAAGTAATTCTTCGGTACTTTCTTCAATACCTTTAGAAGCAATGCAAATGGCCATATTTTTCTTAATAAATGGTTTAATATTTTGGCAAATAATATCAATATATTTAGAAGCACTAACTAAAAAGACGATTTTAGCGCCATTTAAGGACTCAAAGTAATCATTAGTAACATGAATATTATTAGCCCATTTTTGTTTGTATATGGCCTTAATTTGCCCATTTTTTTGATATTCTTTAACATAATCAGGATTTTCGGACCACATCCAGATTTCATTTTGATTATTTTTGGCCATTTCGTGCGCTAAAGCGACACCGTAAATGCCAGTTCCAATAATACTTATTTTCATTTTTCATTCCTCATTTCTTTGTGTAATTTATTTAAGTTATTTTCAACGTTATTATTTTTGGGATGATAATATTGATGTTGCCGAATGTTTTCAGGTAAATAATCTTGTTTAACATAATCATGCGGATAATTATGCGGATATATATAATCCGGACTGGTTGTTTTAAGATGACTAGGGACATTACCCGTATTACCTTTATGAATATCATTTAAAGCTTCATCGATAGCAAGGATAGCACTATTACTTTTAGGAGATAAAGCCATTTCAATGACAATTTCCCCTAAAGGAATGCGGGCTTCGGGGAGACCAACTAATTCGGCAGCATTTATGGCGGCCATTAACCTTGGTCCTAAACCTGGATTAGCAAGACCAATATCTTCATAAACAATTACGGAAAGCCGGCGATAAATACTATCTAAATCACCTGCTTCAATTAAACGAGCCAAATAATGTAAAGAAGCATCAACATCACTACCACGAATAGATTTTTGAAAAGCACTTAAAACGTCATAATGGCCATCTTCATTGGCATCATGAAAAAATACCGGTTTACTATTAATGGTTTTTACTAAATCGAGCGTAATTTTTTTATCTTCCGTCGAGTAGTAGCAGACTTCCAATAAATTAAGGGCAAAGCGTAAATCACCGCTTGCAAGATTACTAATATAACTAAGGGCTTCTTCCGTAATTTTAATATTGGGTAAATGTTTTTTAGCTTTAGTTAAACCTTCTTTGATATCTTCTTCATTTAATTCTTTTAATTCAAATATTTGACACCGACTGCGAATCGCCGGATTAATTTTATGATAAGGATTAGAAGTAGTTAAACCAATTAAAATAATGGTGCCATTTTCAATATAAGGTAATAAAATATCTTGTTTATCTTTATTCATGCGATGAAATTCATCAATAATTAAGACTAATTCGCCATGCATTTTGGCTTCCATGATCGCCGTATCAAAATCGGCTTTATTATTAATGACCGCACTCATAAATTTAGCTTTTAAATTAAGCTCATTTACAATAGCGTAGGCAATAGAGGTTTTGCCAATCCCGGGCTTACCATATAAAATCATCGAAAAAACTTTATGATTTTTAACCATATTAAAAATAATTTTGCCAGGAGCAACTAAATGCTTTTGCCCAACTACATCAGCTAACCTTTGGGGCCGTAATTGATCTGCTAAAATTTCCATATTTCGTCACTATCTTCATTATAACACGAGTAAAATAAAAATAAAATTATCTTTTATGCATCATTTTGCGTTATAATATTAGTGATGAGGATATGAATAATAAAGAAATAATAAATGATTATCTCGATTATTTAAAATATGAACGGAAAGTTAGTGAAAATACATTAAAATCTTATCGCCAAAATTTAACTAATTTTGTGGTGTTTTGGTCAAATAAAAATATTTTACATTTAACGAATGCCGAAGTAAAAAATTTTATTTATCAAATGAATTCGACCGCCAAAACTAAGGCTCATTATTTAACCGTTTTAAATTCTTTTTATAATTATTTAATAATTATTGGTAAGATTGATAATAATCCTTGTGCGGCGCTAAAAATGCCTAAATTAGAGAAAAAATTACCTAATTATTTGACGGAAGAAGAAGTAAATAATTTACTAAATATTAAATGTCTTAAACCCTTAGATTACCGTAATAAAGCGATGTTAGAGTTATTATACGCCACGGGAGCGAGAATTAGCGAATTAGTTAATTTAAAATTAAATCAAATTGATTTTGATGAATGTGTAATTCGAATTATGGGGAAGGGGAAGAAAGAAAGAATTGTTCCCATGAATGATGTTGCCATCAAGTATTTAAAACTTTATTTGGCAAATTATCGACCCTATTTAATAAAAAATACCACCGATTTTGTCTTTTTAAATAAAGATGGTAATGCCATAAGTAGAGTGGGATTCTTTAAAATACTAAAGCAATTATGTCAAAAATGTGGGATTAAAAAGGATGTATCTCCCCATACCTTAAGACACTCTTTTGCGACCCATTTACTTAATCATGGCGCTGATTTAAGAGTTATTCAAGAATTATTAGGCCATGAAAATTTGGCTACGACCGAAATATATTCCCATTTAAGCAATAAAAAACTCGAAGAAGATTATCAAAATCATCCTCGAGCTAAAATAGAAAAAGGAATAAACTAAATAATTATTTCTTGTCTATTTTGATTCAGAGTTACGAGCATTATTTCTAGCGCTATTTTGACTTCTATTACGTGCATTAGCTTTATTATTATTTCTTGCACTGTTTCTAGCACTATTTTGACTTCTATTATTGTTTCTAGCGTTACTCATTTTCTTACCTCCCACTATTATTATGGATTAATTTAGAAAGATAATTCATATAATTTAGGGGTGAGAATATGGAAATAATTGGTGCCTTATTAGTTTCCACACTAGCTGGAATTTCCACAGTTTTAGGCGGACTAGTAGTCTTTTTTAAATTTAAACCGGAAAATATTAATAAATTTATAACGGCCGCCTTAGCTTTTTCTCTAACTATCATGATTGGCATTAGTATAACTGATCTTTTACCCGAATCAACCTATATTTTATTAGGTAATTATGGTATTACGAAAGGGTTAGTTTTGATTATTATCTTATTCTTAAGTGGGGTTATTTTAATTAAATTTTTAAATAAATTAATAGCCCGAGCCGAGACCAATAAAAATGATCTATATAAATTAGGTTTACTTAATATGTTAGCTCTTATTTTACATAATTTTCCCGAAGGAATTGCTACCTTTATGTCTTCTTATAAAGATATTAATTTAGGAATAAAATTAGCCATAGCCATTGCTTTTCATAATATCCCGGAAGGTATTAGTATTGCGGTTCCCATTTATTTTGCCAAAAAAAATAAAAAAGAAGCCATTTTAAAAACATTTTATTCGGGTATTGCCGAGCCTATTGGGGCCATTTTAGCCTATATATTTTTAAGTAAATACATTACAAATAATTTAATAAGTATGATCTTAATTTTAGTCGCGGGTATTATGATTACGCTTGCCATTGAAGGTATGCTTCCTAAAGCCAAAAAATATAATTTAACTAAATTTTTATATCTCGGGATGGGAGTAGGGGTAATATTAATCTTATTTAATTATTTCATGTTTTGATTAGTATTTTCTTTGATAGCATTTAATATTCGATTTACGACATAATCTGTTTCGTTAGGGTAGGAGGTATAGAAAACTAATAATTTAATTTGACAATCACTCAAGATTTTTTTAACCTTTAAATCACGATTGCGGCGACTTATTTCTTGATGGGATTTATCATTTAGCTCAATTAAAAGTAACAAATTAAAATTAGCATCAAAAATACCAAAATCGACATTCCGAAATAATTCATTATGATATTTAGCATTTTGCTTTTCAATAATGGTTGCTAAATTAACTTGGGGCACAATAATATAACCCATATCTTGTAATCTTTGCATCTTTTTATAAAAGCTAATTTCACTTGGCGTTAAGAATTTTTTAACTTTGTAGAATGCGTTGGCTTCTTTAAAATTATCGATATTCATATTATCGATATTAGTATTAAGTGAACTAATCTTTTCACTTAAATAAATAAAAATAGTAGCCAAAATTAAAAAGGCTAAAGAATATTTAATATATTTAGTATTTAATAAAGAATATATTAAACAAATATAAAAAAATATACTAAAGTACTTAAAAATATTTTTTTTCATAAAAAAACTCCCATTTCAAGTAGAGTATAACATATTTATTTTGGTTTCTCAAGGTTAAGTTAACATAATATATATTATTTTAAAAACGTTATTTAGCTATTTTAAATAAGATTTTGAATATTTATTTAACACTGTCATGATTTATTTTACTTTTTTTCATCTATATATTATTTATTTCAAATTATGATCAATGAAAAAAATGTTATTTTGTTATTTTAAATTATTTTTAAATATAAAATACGCGGTATATTACCTTATTTATATATTATAAGGTTTATTATTATACCTTATATATTTAATAAGGTATATATAACTATTTATTTAAATTATAGAATAGATAATCCTCTCCTCTAGTTAAGAAGAGGGGAGATGCCAATTTTGAAACCAAAAGGTGAGATTAATTAGTACTAAAGTAGCAATAATAACCGCTCCGACGGTATCTGAGGCATAATGAGCACCTAAATAAATACGACTGATGATTACGAGAAGGGTGATCAAAATACAAAAGCATTGGCTAATTATTTTAAGCCATTTTCGCATCTTCCCCTTCTCTATTTCTAATAAGTAAAAGAAAAAGCCCATCAAAATACTAATCGCCATAGTGTGACCACTTGGGAAGCTATACGTTGTTTCGATTACTAGTTTTAAAACATCAGGTCGTGGCCGATGAATGATTATTTTTAACAAACTACTTAATATCATGGCCGTCGCAATTAAAATAAGAAATTGGGGTCCTCTTCTGCTTTTAAACATGATAACAAAGATAACAATAGTCGCACTTACAATAAAAATAGTACTGCCAAAGAAAGTTACGATTTTAAAAAAAGTTGTCAAATTAGGATTAATATTAGTCGTTACCAAAGAATAAATATAACTATCAAATTGCTTTAAATAAGAGCTATTTAAGCTAAAAATTAGGAAAATTAAAGCTGATATTAAAATAATATCAGTAATAATTAATTTTTTTCTTGTCATAATCTAATCTTCCGGTTGACTAGCATACCAATAATACTTGCCAGTTTCTTTATTTAATTTAAAAGTATGGCGGTATAATGTTCCATATTTTTTTAATAAGCGATAATTAATTTCCCCTTTTTGCGCATATTTTTTGCTACATTCGGCGTTTTCTTCATCCGAATTAAAACTATTATAGCACTTCTCTTCTTTGGTCTTTAAAAATAAGTCATAAATATAGATTATATCACCTTGTTCTACAGTTTTTTTAATAGAACGGTAAACATTGGGTTTGGCCATTAAAGAATAAGAAAAAGTTTCGGCCAAACCACAGTAATAATAGTCATTGCGATAATGACATACTTTATTTTCATCAATATAAAAATCTTTTAAATCACCTATTTCTTCATTATAAATAAGATTGTATTCATTTTTTAAATCTGTGATGGCAATTTTTTCAATTGTACAATAATCTTCTTCGTAATTATCAGTGGCAAAAGTAAATTTTTCATAAGTACAATTATTTTTTTTCGCATTTTTATCTACTTTGACCTTCGCAATTTTTTCGGATGCTAAATTTAAATAACTATTACAAACTTTATCGGTATCTTCTATAAGATCTTTCGTTACTTCTAGGCTATCATAGGCTATTAAGCCATTGCATAAAGTTAAATCATTACTTCCTAAAAAAGTATAATATTCATCAATAATATCTTGATTAACATGATCTTTTTTTAAACAAAAAATAGTTATGATAATTATGATGATTAAAATGACAATTAAACTAGGAAGCAAAAATTTGGCAATATTTCCTTTTAATTTAGGCTTTTTTTTCATTTTATAATTTCCTTGCTTCAATTTCCGCTAATTTTTCATAAAATTCTACGGCATTTTCTTCATTTATATCATCATAGCCTAATTCTCTTAAAGCTTGCGATTTAAAAGTCATTAATTGTTGGGTCCGACTTAATTTTTCTTCATTTTTTTGTTCAATTTCTTGGACAAATAAACGATGATTATCGGCTACTTTATTTTTATCGGATTTACCGCTATTATATAAGGAAATAGCCGTATATAAAATACCTTCAAAAGTAAATTGTTTATCCTCATCATAAACATATTCATCGGGTTTAATAAAACAATTACTTTTCGCCATATAAGCGAGTAAATATTTTATTTCCGGAATATTTTCCATAGCTTGAAGTAGATAATATAGATATTTCATGGTTGCACCCGCGGTATCGTCATTATCATCTTCTAATTTTTCTTTTAATAAAAAGATAATATCATTGAGTAAATTTTTATGATCTTTAGTTAAAGAAGAAGAACTTAAATAATCTAATTCATTATTAGATTTGACAGCACTATTTAATCTTTTTTCGACATTCATCATGTATTCGGTGGTTAAATGAATATTATTTAACGTTTTTTCTTCGCCATCCGTAATATCTAACAATTGTAATAATAATAGCTTCTTTTCTTTTGGCCATTTATCTAAATCATCTAAAATTAAATAATTATAAACCATTTGGCGTGATACTCCTAGATACTTAGCCAATTTTACTTTGGAAACCCCTAATTCTTGTAATAATTCATTTAATCTTTTCATTTACTCACTACCCTATCTATTTACAAATTAATTATACAAAACTTAACATAAAAGTGTCAAGTTTATTATGAAAGATACCATAAATCTTGATTATTTTTGCGAACTTGTTCTATAAAGCCACAACCAAGACATTCTTCACCTAAATATAAAACACAAGCTTGACCGGGCGTTACCGCTTTCACTTTTTCTAAAAATTTAACTTGGATGGTATCTTCATCTTGATAAACTAATTCCACGGGATAATCCATGCCGCGATAACGAAATTTGGCTGTACAAAAAGTTGGCCTTAAGGGACTAATAAAGTTAAGATTTTTAATAATACATTCATCACTCATCAAATATTCTTCGTTAAAAGTGACATATAGTTTATTTTCTTTTAAATTTTTGCCACAAACGAAGTGTCTTTCCGAATTTCCCCCAATTCCGACGTTTCGTCTTTGGCCAATAGTGTAATTCATTAAACCATTATGGCGGCCAATAACTTCTTTGGTTTCGACATTAATAATATCGCCGGGATTGGGTTTTAAATAATTTTGCACGAATTTTTGATAATTCCGTTCCCCGATAAAACAAATTCCCGTTGAATCCTTCTTCTTGGCTACATATAAATTTTGTTCTTGGGCAATTTTTCTTACTTCTGTTTTCGTTAAATTACCAATGGGAAATAAAACATTTTTAAAATTAGCTGCTTTAACATCCGCTAAAAAATAGGTTTGATCTTTATTTAAATCTTTCGCGCGAAGTAATTTACCATTTTCGTACTTGGCATAATGACCAGTAGCAACATAATCAGCTCCTAATTTTAAAGCTTCTTTAATAAATAAATCGAATTTAATATACCGATTACATAACATATCGGGATTAGGAGTTCTCCCCTTCTCTAATTCTTCTAAAAAGTACGTAAAAACATAATCCCAATATTCTTTAATAAAATCAACGCGATGAAGTTTGACACCTAATTGTTCGCAGACTTTTAAAGCATCATTATAATCTTGTTCTTGCGGGCAAATTTCGCCACCTAATGCCATCCCTTCTTGATCATTATTAATGGCACTATCCCAATTTCGCATAAATAAGCCTTCGACTTCATAACCGGCTTCTTTAAGTAAATATAAAGCGACGGCTGAATCGACACCCCCACTAACACCTACAATAACTTTTTTCATTTTTCTTCACAAAAATAGTATAACTTAAATAACTAAAAATTTAAAGATATTTATTAAATTATCACCTAAAAATAAAAGAAAGATATCATTTAGCAAAATAACTAGAAAACAAATAATAACTCGTTTAAATAAAAAGATAATTATATCTTTAGAACTATCTTTTTTTCTTACGATAATTTTCCCAACATTAAAACCAATTTTTATTAAAGAAGTAATTAAGATATTAAGAAAAAATAAATAAACTAATTTGGTAATTAAAACATAAACTAAACTATAAATAAATCCTTTTAAGCCTAAACAAATCGTAAAATTACTAATCGTAAAGCCGACTAAAAAGCCATTATAAAATAAATAAAAGATGCCTAAAGGAATTCCGATTACTAAAAAGGCACTAATAATTAGGAAAGGGATAATTAAAACATGCGTCCCAATATTATTAATTCTTAAATTATCGAGATTTTGAAAAAAATTATTGATACTGGTTTTAATTATTTCTTGATTAGCTGATGGTATTAGATAAATATAAATTAGACCGGAAATTAGACCAATACTGAAAATTATTCCTAAAAATAACCAAAACTTTTTATTAGTGCTTGTCCACATTTTTATCACCTAGTGAATTATATTGCATAAATAATAAATTTATGATAAATTATTTACGAAGGTGGAACATGAAAAGAAAAACGGTGCAAAAACTATTTATATGGTTAATGCTTTTACTAATGGTTGGTAGTGTTGTCGCTTCCATATTAGTTTATATTATTTAAGGCTAGAAATATTCTAGCCGCTTTTTTTATGGAAATAATACTAATAATAAAGCTTTAAATTTATCTAAGAAAACAATAACGATAAAAAGCGCTCCAACTAAAAAGGGACCATATGGCACTTCGTGATTTTTGGTCATATATAAAGTAGCTATGGAATATGGTAAAGCTAAAAAAGTCGATAAAATTAAGGTCACTAAACCTAAAGGAAAATCCAAAATTAACCCAATTAGAAAGGCAAATTTAACATCACCGCCACCTAAAGATTCCTTTTTAAATAATTTACTCCCTAGAAATTGAATTAAATACATGACGAAAAATAATAAAATACCATTCAAAAGACTAGTTAAAGCAGGCATAAGGCCCAAGTAAATATATTTTAAAATAATAACTAAGATAGTACCAATAATTAATGGTGAATCTAGAATAATTAAATAAATGAAATCGGTAATAAAAATTAGGATCATTAATGAAACAACGATTAAATATAGATAAAATTCATAAGAAAAACCGTACATTAAATATCCTAAGGTAAAAAGAAAACCAGTGGCTAATTCCACTATTATATTTAAGGGACTAATTTTTTCGTGACAATAGGGACACTTTCCTTTTTGCCCAATAAAAGAAAAAATGGGAATTAAATTATACCATTTTAAAACATGCTGACAGTTATCGCAGTGGCTTCTAGAAAATAAAGCATCTTCCCCTTTGGGTAAACGTAGACCCACCACTAAATAAAATGAGCCAAATAATAAGCCAAGAATAAAAATTAAAATTGCCATATTTCACCTATTTGATCATACTATAAATATTAAACATTGGAACAATAACTGCAATAATAATGCCCCCAACCACGACAGCTAAAAAGGAAATCATAATTGGTTCAATAAAAGCTTTTAAATTATTGACAATCGACCGATGCATTTCTTGATAATACTCACTTACCTTTTGCATCATTTCCGCTAAACGACCAGTCGATTCGCCGGTAACAATCATGAAATAGGCTACATCAGGGACTGCCCAGTGATCCGCAAAAGCTTCGGAAATTTTTTCCCCTTTAATGATATTATTGATGGTGCGATAAAGAATGGCTTTATAAATTTCATTATTGGTAATTTTACTTAAAATACCGACACTTTCGGTAATAAAGACATTATTTTTTAATAAAGAAGCAAAGGTTTTCGAAAAGATCGTTAATTCTTTATAAATAATGACATCTTTTACAATAGGAATATGCATTAAAAGGACTTGAAAATAAGTTCGAAATAATTTAACAGACCGGTATAAAATAATAATAACTAAAACGATTAAGAAAATAATTAATAAAATTAAGACAATATTATTTTTTAAAAATTGACTAGCATCAATAATAAATTGGGTAAAGCCATTAATTTCGGCCCCAAAGTTATCATATATTTTGGTAAATTTGGGTACAACATAAATTAAGATAAAGATGACTACGCCTAAAGCAAAAACCGTAATGATAGCTGGATAAGTCATAGCACTAATCATTTCTTTTTTTGTCGTATTTACTTCGGTATAATAATTAGCCATATCTTCTAAAGTTTCAATTAAGGTCCCACTTGCTTCGGCGGCTTTTATCATATTAATTAAAAGGGCAGGAAACATATCTCCTTGCTTTTCTAAAGCAACCGAAAAAGGTTCTCCTAAAGTTAATTCATAAGAAATTGATTGGAAAGCTCTTTCTCTTGAACTATCACCTTTAATTTGACCGGTTAAAATTTTAATCGAATCGTTTAAAGTTAGTCCTGCTTTTAAATAAGTTGCCAATTGCGTAAGCCAAAAGATTAAATCTTTGGTATTCATCCGCCGATTACCAAAAAAGGAAGTTTTATGGTATAGCATATCTAACCACGAATTAGTCGTAATGGAATATACTTCGTAGCCTTCATTTAATAAAAAGGAATTAATATCTAATTTGGAAAAACCCGGCATGGTACCGGTAAAAATGCGTCCATTACGGGTATCTTTAACTTTAAATAAATAAATATGAGGTTCTTTACTTCTGGTTGCGCCCGCTTTTTGTAAATCTTCTAATAATTCGGCTTTTTTCTTTTCTAAATTAGCTAAAGTTTTATCCGAATAATGATAAACTTTTTTCTTTTTCATTTTTTTAGTTCGTTCATAAATGTCATCGTTTTCATTTAAAGATGTTTCCTTTGTTGTTTGATAAATGCGATCGAGCCGATAACTTAGAGAATTAAAAATAATTATCCATAAATCATAGAAAAGGGCTTTAAATCCTTTTAAAGCAAAAACTATAATATTCAAAATAGTATAAAAAGGGAGAATCAAAGTTTGTATAAAGGAATTATTTTTCTTCATTTCGTTATTTACTGTATCCACACTTCTTCCCTCCATATTATATTAATAAGTATATCATTAACTTTCGTTTTTATCAATAAGAAATTAGGTATTTGATAAGATTCAAAAATAAAAATATGCATATACTATTTATAGGTGAATTGTAATATGTTTGGACCCAATTTAACGCAAGGCTTTTCCCTTACAAAAATGTTATCCGGGTTATCCCGAGGCTTAAATTTTGCTAATCAAATGATTCCCCTTTATCAGCAAGCCAAACCTCTAATCAGTAATGCGCGAAAAATGATGGGAATAATAAAAGAATTTTCGCATTATAACCCGCCCAAAGAAAATAGCATTACACCCCCACAAAAAAATACCAGTGAAGCGCAAACAATTGCAACATCTAATCCGGTATTTTTTCAATAAACGTATTTAATTTTTGCAAATATTCTTCGTATTCTGGTAAATGATTATGATTATATTCACTTAATTTTTTTTGATACAAGAAAGTTAAAAAACTTTTATCTTTATTTTTACCAAAATTTATTTCTTCCCAAGTTAATTTTTCTGGACCTTTCTTATATTTAAGAATAACATAATATTTCCCCTTTTCATATACAACAACTTCTTTAACGATTTGGTAACCTTTTTGCATCATAAATTTTCTTAATTGTTCAATATGATTATTACTTTCAATAATAAGTTCTTCGGGTAAAAGAATAGCTTCATTAATAATTTTGGCAATAGTATTAAAACCTAAACCGGCGATAACAGCCGTCTCATATTTGACCGATGTATTTTTAAATCCATCAGAAACGATGATTTTAATTTTATCCGTTAAATTAAATTTAGCAATATTTTTTTGGGCTTGCTCTAATACTTTAGCTGAGATATCCGCAGCCGTAACATCGGTAAATGCACGTTTTTGAACTAAATAAATGGGTAAATAAGCATGATCGGTACCAATATCAATAACTTTATGATTAGTACTAACTAATTCCGCCATTATTTGAATTCGTTTAGAATTCATTATTCACCTAAAAAATCACGTAATTTTTTGGCCCGCGATGGATGTCTTAACTTTCTTAAAGCTTTTGCTTCAATTTGTCTGATTCTTTCGCGGGTAACATTAAAGCGTTTGCCTACTTCTTCAAGGGTATGACAAGTTCCATCAATAAGACCAAATCGTAATTCTAAGACTTGTTGTTCCCGTTCTTGTAAAGACATTAAAACTTCTTTTATTTCTTTTTTTAACATTTCATTTTCGGTAAATTCTTCAGGAGAAAGACAAGATTCATCTTTCAAAAAATCGCCAAAGTTAGAATCTTCTTCTTCACCAATGGGCGTTTCCAAAGATAATGGTTCTTGACTAATTTTTAAAACTTCTCTAACCTTTTCGGGCGTAATATTCATCTTTTTTGCAATTTCTTCTTCGGATGGATCCCGATTTAAATCAAGCGTTAATTGGCGTTGGATGCGGGCTAATTTATTAATCGTTTCAACCATATGAACGGGTACTCTAATAGTCCGGGCTTGATCCGCTAGGGCTCTCGTAATAGCTTGGCGAATCCACCATGTTGCATAAGTCGAAAATTTATAACCTTTATCATAATCAAATTTATCGACAGCTTTCATTAACCCAATATTACCTTCTTGAATTAAATCCAAGAATAATAAACCACGTCCCACATATCTTTTGGCAATACTTACGACTAACCGTAAATTAGATTCGGCGAGAATTCTTTTCGCTTCTTCATCTCCGGCTGCTACACGTTTTGAAATTTCCATTTCTTGTTCCGGTGATAGTAAAGGGATGCGCCCAATTTCTTTTAAATACATCCGCACAGGATCGTTAATATTCGTATCTTTCGTGATATCTTCTTCGACAATAATGACATCATCTTGTTCATCTTCTTTTTTCCGCGCATTACCATCACTATCGACATCAGCTTCGGGAATAACATTAATTTTATTTTCGACAAATTTATTATATAATTCGTCTAAGGAATCACTATCAACTTCTAAACCTTTTAATTCTTCCGCTAATTGTTCAAAAGTTATATAACCCTTTTCTTTCCCAATTACAAGTAATGATTCGACTCTTTCTTCTAAAGTTTTAATTTCCTTAATTTCTTTAACCTTCTTCATATCTACACTTCCTTTTTTAATTCCGCTAATTTAGCTAAAATTTCCATTTTCTTATTGACATCCATTTCCTGCTGCATTTGTTTTTTTAAATCATTAATTTCCGCTTTTTTTAATTCTTTAATTACGACGGCAATCCAATTATTAAATTCATCTGTATTTAACTCTTGTTCTTCATTTTCATGGATTATTTCCATTAAATAGGGATATATATCGTCTCTTCCTTCCATAAAGGTGAGAAAATCGGCCATATTTATACCTTGATGGTTATTATTATAATAAACGATTTCACTCGCAATTATTCTTTCGCTTTTATTCTTAAAATAACCTAAGTTTTCTTTATAAATGCGAATATATTTACTATCGTTCATCATGGCATAAAGGATGGCTCGGGCGGCAATATCATATTTAGTTTTAGCTTTTGATGTTTCCACTTTTGGTCCTTCTGGTTTTAAAACTGGTTTTATCGGACCTAAGTTTTGCTTTAAAACTTCTTTATCCAAATGATAATTTTCACTTAATTTATTGATAATCATTTCCTTAGTTAAATCATCATAATGCGCTAGTGAATGCAAAACTTCCTTGATGTATTTTACCACATCGGTAATATTTTGCAAATCTTTATCACTTTTTAAATAATTTAATTTAAAATCTAAATAACTTGGTGCTTCTTTTAAATTATTTTTTAACGCATCTAAACCATACTGGCGAATATATTCATCCGGGTCTTTTGCCCCACTTAACCGCACTACTTTCGTTTCAATGCCATTCGTCAAGAGTTTATCACCCACATCTAAAGTCGCACTTTCCCCGGCATTATCATTATCTAACATGACGATTACTTTAACCCGCAGCTTTTTAATCTCGGCGATTTGTTCAGGGGAAATAGCTACTCCCATTAAAGCCACGACATTTTTAATCCCTTTCGCACTAAGCATAATTGCATCCATATTACCTTCGACAATAATCATTTCGTGTGATTTTTTGATATCTTCTTTGGCATTGGCAAAATTAAATAAGATATGGCCTTTTTTATAGATACTCGTTTCTTTCGTATTAATATATTTGGCCGTATCTTCATTTTGATATATTCGTCCCGTAAAAGCTACAACTTGGCCATTCAAATTAGCAATGGGAATCATAATGCGTTTTTGAAAAGTATCAAAAATAGCGGTGCCCGATTTATTAACGAGGCCCAGACCTTCAATCTCATTTAAACTAAATTCTTTTTGGCTTAATAATTGATATAAGACATCTTTTTTATCTAAAGCTAAACCAAGCTTAAATTCTTTTATAATATCTTGATTAATACCCCGCGATTTTAAATATTCGCGGGCTAAAGTGCCTTCCGTACTATTTAAATTATTTTGGTAAAATTTCGTTGCTAAATCATACATTTCGTATTCTTTTTTTAACGCTTTATTTTCGTTTACTTGATGGTCAATATGTAAATTATAGCCAATTTTTCGGGCCACAATTTCGATAGCTTCGATAAAAGAAACATTTTCGTATTTCATGACAAAACTAAAAACATTTCCTCCGGTTCGACAAGTAAAACAATTAAATATTTGTCGTTCTTTGGAAACAACTAAACTAGGGGAATGATCATTGTGAAATGGACATAAAGCCACATAATTTTTCCCTTTTGGTTGCAACGCTAAATAATCCGATATGATATCGACAATATCGGCTTCGGCTCTAATTTTATTAATTTCCTCTTCTCGAATATAAGCCATTTTTTCCCCTCTAATTATATATATTTCCTTATCCTAGGCCATTTCCTTTATTTTTTTTACTTTTTTTCGGGAAAATTCGTAAATTAGCTAGTCTATCATAAATATTTCCCCCAAAACTGGTAAGAAGAATTGCTAAATAAACGCCGGCGTAATAATTAGTAAAATAAGAAAAAGTAAGTGTTAATAGCCCGATTAAAAGGCTATAAATAATTAAACCACCGCGGGTATTAGGGCTACTAATATCATCCATCGCCACAAAAATAAGAGCAAAAATAACATTGGCATTAAATAAAATGGTAAAATTAAAATTTTTTTCATAAAGCATCATAATTAAACTACCGATAAAAAAAGTACCATAGCTAATTTTAAAAATTAGATCTTTAATATCTTGCCGGTAACTTAAAATAAAATAGCCAATTACCGCGATAATAATACTAGTTGATGCAATACCGCCAATTTGATGACCCATTAAAAGATCAAAATAATTGTATAAAAAATTGCCCTTTTGTTCTAAAAGATTAGCGTATTCATAATTATGCTTTAAATAAGCCCAGATACCCAAGCCTAGTTTTAATAAGGCACTACGATTAAAGGTTAATTTCCGAAAAATTAGTTTATCAATTAAAAGAAAGATCGTAATTACTAAAAAGTACAATTTTAAACTTATTTGCGGTGATACAACCATACTTAAAACGAGATATGGCACTAAACCATAATCTAAAAATAATTTATGATACCGAATTAAATTATATAATTCATAAATAATGAAACTGCCCCCAAATAAGATTAAGGGTTTAAAAATAAGCCAAAAGGGTATTAAATTTTTTTGGTAAACTAAATAACCATTTTTATAACAACCATATATTACTAATGGTAGTAAAGAAAATATAATATCCCTAACGATATTTTGGACTTTTATTTTACTATGAATATAGGGCATTACTCTTCACCTCGAATTATTTCTTTTAATTTAATATTACTAGGACAAATATAATTACATAACCCACAATTTAGGCAGCGAGGATCACGCCTTTTTTGTTTTAAAACGCGCCGACAATCAATTTTCACGGGACAAATACTGACACATTTACCACAGTTAAAGCATGGCAAACATTTGTCTTCTTCCTTTTTCATAATATTAATAATATTTATATCATCCGTGATAATTAAATCAGGTGCTAATGTAATATCGCCCCGCATTAAGCCATTTTTAACATATTGGATATCCGCGGCCTTTAAATGATAATTTTTAATTATTAATTCATGGGCATCCGTATATTTTTTTACTTTAAAAACTTGGCCTGCTCCCGCAATCGCCGAACCACTAATTGTAATTAATTTTTCATGACTATATCCATTATTATAAATTAAATCATATAATCTTAATAATTCTTCAATCGTTAAACATAAACTACTACTCGCATCATACTTTAAATGTTCTAATAAATAATGATTTTGGCCTAATAAATATAAATCATCAACTAAAGCTAAATTAATATTCGGATAACTACCAATAACATTCAAACATTCATCAATTAAACTACTTTCTTGAGCTTTAATCGCCACAATATTTTTTTCACTATGGTATAAAAGACTTAACCCACTTAATAAATTTAAAACATTCGTAATATTTTCTTTTAAAAGCATAATTCTCGTTTTACAATATGGTTCATCATCAATCACATTGATAATAATATTTTGCCGTTTTTTTAAGCTCCGAAAAAGATTTAATAAATTTTTAGCTTCATGTTTTTCTAATGCTTCAAGTAATATTTTAATACTTAAATGACTAATATTAGGGCGTTTAACATTAACTCTTTTTTCTTGAAAATCATTTTGAATGACAACATATTTATAACCTTTTTCGACTTTAAGGCCAATAACTTTTCCCGAGATAGGACTAGTAATGGCTAAATTATTTTGAAAAATATAACTACCCTTTAATACTTTGGTATTTTGTTTAACTAATAGTTTTTCTTTAAGTATGGGAATATAGACATAATCTGGGTTTAAAAAGGTAACAATCTCTTCTTTAACGCTAATATTGGGATCTTTATTTAAGGATATAAGTCGCATATTACCACCAAATAGATTATACCCTAAATAAAGAAAAAATGCTATAAATTAGCACTTTTTTTTGGTATTCTTTGGCGAACAAATGGGGATTTAGCTAAAGCTTTGAATTTTTGATATTCGGCCATATTTTCATCAACTATAGATAGTAAATCAAAAGGAAGCCCTACTTGATGGGAAATTATCTTTTTGGTTTCCGCACTTAATTGATATCCTGGCATTTTAGCAATAGGTTCGCCAATAACAATCAATTCATCAATATCCGCATCATCGAACATGCTATTATTTTTAAATTTAGCAATATCTTCTTCTTTATTAATAAATGACCATTGCAATGTTATAAGTCCCTCATCATCATCCTTTGTTGTATAAAAAACGGTTGGTTCTCCAAATTTTTCCTGTAGAGCTAGATAAAAATCACTTAAAGCAGCCAATTTTTCCCCCATCGAAGTTTCATGATAAATAGAATCCCCTACGCCAAGCCGTAAAAAACCATCTTTACAATATTTAAAATAAAAAGGGATGCCATATTGCCATAGCCATTCGATACCATTATGAAAGTTTTCGGGAATAGGACGATATTTTCCTTCAGGGATGCCACTTAATACGGAATTAGTAAAATCAATTTTATTTTTCAACTTTTGACTTAAATAAACACTTAATTCTAAACAATCTACTCCATTTGATCTTAATTCTTTTTTTGTTTCCATAGTATCCTCCTAAAAATTATTATTTATTATAAAATATCTTTAATTATTTAGCAATAACAACCTTTGTATGTCACAAAAAGAATAATTTTTTCCTAATTACTGCGATTCATATTTTCTAAATAATTTTTTAAATTTTGCGCCACTGGTTCCGGAATAATTTCGGTTAGTTCCTTTATCGATGCTTCTTTCATTTTGGCAACACTTCCATACTTTTTAATTAGCATTTTTTTCCGCACGGAACCAATACCTTCAATATTATCTAAAACGCTTGCAATACTACCTTTACTCCGAATTTGTTTATGATAAGTAATGGTATACCGATGGACTTCATCTTGAATACGCGTCAAATAATGAAATATATCACTGGTTCTTGGAATCGCAATCGTTTCTAGGGTATCACCATCAATAAGTTCACTAGTGCGATGGCGATCATCTTTTTTTAAACCACAAACTTTAATTTTTAAATTAAGCATCTTTAAAACATCATTACAAGCATTGATTTGGTTAATACCCCCATCAACTAAGATTAAATCCGGTGGTACTAATTTATCGACTAAAACCCGATAATAACGGCGATAAATTACTTCTTTCATAGTATTATAATCATCATTTTTATCGACGGTAACTTTATATTTCCGATATTCTTTTCTGGCGGGTTTTCCATCGATAAAAACGACCATGCCACTGACCGAGAATGAGCCAAATAAATTGGAGTTATCGAAAGCTTCAATCCGGTCCAAAATTGGTAAGTTTAGAATTTGCCGGAGTTCTTCATTAGCTCCTTCCGTTCTTCTTTCATTTTTTTCAATAATCTTTAATTCTTGTTCCAAAGCAATTTGGGCATTATTTAAAGCCATATCCACTAATTCTTTTTTCTTTCCCTTTTGGGGAACATAAACTTTTGTTTTTAAAATATCGCTAATAATTGCGGCATCTAAGCGTTTATCAATAATAATTTCGGATGGAATTTCATGTTTCGAATAAAAATTAAAGATAAAAGAATTGACTTCATCAATTAAATCACTAATTAAATAGAATTTTTCATTGCTGCCCCCGACAATTTTCCCATTTCGCAAAAATAATATTTGCACGGAAACAATGCCTTCATCTAAATAAAAACCGACAACATCGCGATTAATATAATCATGAATTTCAATTTTTTGGCGATCTAAAACTAAATCGATAAATTGTAATTCTTTTTTTAATTCTAATGCCGCTTCAAAGTTTAAGTTATCGGCGAGCTTTGCCATCTTTTCCATGATTTTCGCTTTAATGATTTTATTATTACCTTTTAAAAAACTTAAGATATCGCTTTCCATTTGGGCGAGTTCCTTCCCTGATGCTTGATTTTCACAATAACCTAAGCATTCACCAATATGATAATATAGGCACACCTTTTTGGGATTACCTTCACATTTTTTTAAAGGATATAACCGATTAATTAAATTCACAATACGCCGGGCAGCATAAACGTTCGGATAAGGACCAAATAAAACTTTTTTATCTTTTTTCCGGATATTAGTATACCGGGATACTTTTAACCGGGGATATGGTTTAGATATATATTCGATGTAAGGATAAGTTTTATCATCTTTTAGTAAAATATTATATTTAGGATTATATTGTTTAATTAAATTAATTTCTAAAATAAATGCTTCTTGTTCGGTTGCCGTCGTAATATACGTAAAATCCGTAATTTCACTGACTAATTTAGCGGTTTTACCGGTAACATTACCTTTAAAATAACTATTAACCCGTTTAAATAAATCTTTGGCTTTACCGACATAAATAATCGTATTATTGGCATTGCGCATTTGATAACTACCCGGTAAATGAGGTATCGTTTTTAATTTTTCTTCTAACATTATCTCACCTCTTTTTGTCTTTATTATACTACAAATATAAGGAAAAATAAGCTATAATATTTGCAAGGAGATTTTATGGAACTTTTAAAAGAAAATACCCTGGAAATTAAAAAATCCAAATTTATTAGTTATGCTTATGCTTTAGATACCGAAAAAGAAATAAAAGAAATTATTGCGGCTTTAAAAAAAGAACATAAAAAAGCTAATCATTTAGTCTATGCCTATAAATTTGCTAATACAGGTGGGAAAACGGATGATAAAGAACCTAGTGGCAGCGCTGGTAGTCAAATCTATAATTTATTGGAATTAAATAATTTAAATAATATTTTAGTGGTTGTCGTTCGTTATTTTGGTGGCACCAAACTAGGAATTGGTCTTTTAACCCGAACTTATAAAAATGCCGCATTGACCGTTATAAAAAAATAAAAGATTAATATCATCTTTTATTTTTTAGTTCTAGTTAATTTTGGCCCCTCATCATCTAAATGATTTATTTCTTCCGGAAATTCTAATTTTTCACAAGGCTTGAAATTGGCATCAAAACACTCAACCTCGGTATCGACTTTATTTTCGGCCAAATATTTTTGGATAATCGCGCGTTGTTCTTCGGCACTCATATTTAAGGCTTCACCAAAAGCCGTAACAATTGTAAAGTCTTGATAATCTTCGGTATAACGCCAAATTATTTCCCCATCTTCCATAGGATACGTAAAAACATTACCCTTGGTTAAATCAATTTCATCCGTTACGTCTAATGTAAATTCATCAAATTGACTTAAATAAGCGAGCATTTCTTCTTCCGTGTCAAATTCATTTTGATATATTAAAATTATTTGCAATAAATAGTCATACACTAATTGTTTTAATTCTTTTTGCTTTTTACCTTTTAAATAACCGGTTACTTTTATAACGTAAAGATCATCTTTAACTATTAAACATTTTAATTTACTAGCTTGACCTTTTTTCACAAAATTCATATTAAAAGTCGAAATACCTAAAGCATATAGTTTCGTTATTAGATAAGCGGTTAATCCGCGAGGATGTTTACTAAAAATATTGGCTTCATCTTCACTTAAAGGAACAATGTAATCTTTTAAAGAATATAACATATTCCGTTTAAAAATATCATAATTTAAAGAATTGATCAGCATCGTTAACATATTATAGCCAAAAAGAAAAATAACTTTTTTTAAAGGCCGAATATTACCATCGGCACCAATAACCTTAATTTTCATTTTTAAGCCTTCTAAATCAAATTTTTTGCCTTCGTAAGCTAATTCTTTAAACAATTTTAAATATAAGCCTAAAAACATTCCACTACTTAAAATAACGGTCGTGCCGTAAATACATAAAAGATGAAATAAAAGATATGTTAAAATATTTAAGGTATACATAATATAACTCCTTTGTTGTTTTTTCTTTTAATATTATAACTTATTAGTAACGATAATAAAAGAAAAAAGTCATCAATTTGATGACTTAAACTCATTAATTAAAGCAATTATTTCCGTCTTTGAATGAAGACCAATTAATTTTTTTTGTTCCTTACCATCCTTAAAGATCATTAAAGTGGGAATACTCATAATCCCAAATTTTTGGGCAATATCAGGATGTTCATCAACATTTATCTTTAAAATGGGAATTAAATCAATTTCTTCTAAAATTGGGCCCAACATTTTACAAGGGCCACACCAATCAGCATAAAAATCAACTAAATATAATTCATTTCCAAGGATATCTGTTAAATTTTCTCCTTGGGCTAAGTATTTAACCATTTAAACCTCCTTTTTAAGAAAATGTTACATTTTCAATATCCAATTTATTATTTTCCCCTAATTTTTCTACTTCTTCTTTTGAGATAATTTTGTAATGAATTAAAGTAGAAAGTACTTGAATATTTAATTCTTTACGATTATTGTTATCTTTAAATTTATTAGCTAAATCGTTTATATCGTTTAAAGCTAAAGTTGTCTTATTCATCACGGTACTCATAAAAGGCATTCTTTCTAGCAAAATAATCCCTGAAGTACTATCTTTGACATAATTAGTTGTTGCGGGAATATGAAACATAATGAATAAAACTAAAAAAGCGAAAGCTAAACCTTCAATGGCCCCAACAATCAAACCTAATATCTTGGAAGGAATAGCTAAAACAACGGTCATTTTTAATAATTTTTCAATAATCCCGGACAAAGAGATTAAAATATTAAGAATGCAGTAAAGAATTACATAAATAACCACAAATGAGGCTAATTCATACATCAAAATACTCATCGCGGGAACACCTAAGAAAATGCCTCCAAAATCAAAAAATGGTAGATGTTCCATTAAAAAGTCCGCGACTAAACCTTTTAATTCATAAGCAATAATTGCTACACACATGGTGCCAATAAGTTGAACTAAGCTTTTAATTACCCCTTTATGAAATCCTGCTAAAGCTCCTAATAGTAAAAATACAATTACAATAATATCAATAAAATTCACTTCGTACCCTTCTTTCTTCTATTCTATATTTTTATTATATTATAAATCTAATGAAAAATAAAGTTAATTATGCTAAAATTATTTTAAGAGGTGTCAAAATGACAATAGTTTTTAAAATAAGTGATAATCTGAAAGCCAAAGTTATTAAGTATTATGAGCCTTTAAAAAGAGAAAAAACTCCCCCCTACGCTATTTTTCAAGCTCAAGATGCTGATACAATTATTACTTTATATGAAAGTGGTAAAATAATGTTTCAAGGTATTTCTGCCGATATTGATGCAAATATTTGGTTAGATTTAGAAAAAAAACTAAACAATCGGACGATCGATATATCCGGTAAAGAAAAAGAAAAAAAACCGGACAAAAATTATCACTTGAATAATTATGTTACAATGGGTTCTGATGAAGTTGGAACGGGTGATTTTTTTGGCCCGATCATCGTTAGTGCGGCTTTTGTTACTAAAGAAAATCAAGAATTTTTACGAAATTTAAAAGTTGGTGATTCCAAAAAAATAACGGATGAAAAAATTAAAGAAATTGCGCCCCAAATTATGCAAAAAATTCCTTATACTACTTTTAAATTAGATAATGCTACTTATAATGAAAATTATAGTACAACGACTAATATGAATAAAATTAAAGCCATTTTGCATAATAAAGTTTTATTGTCTTTACTTAATAAAGGCTATAAACCGGAAAAGATTGTGGTTGACCAATTTTGCAAAGCCCAAAACTATTTTGCTTATTTAGCGGATGTTCCTCAAAAAGTTACCAATATTTTCTTTACTCCCAAAGCGGAAGATCAATGTTTAGCGGTGGCTTGTGCTTCCATTATTAGTCGCTATGTTTTTTTAACAGAAATGGCTAAAATGGCCCAAGAATTAGGTTCCCCAATTCCCAAAGGAGCCGGCAATCAAGTGGATGAATTTGCCCAAAAGATTAAGGAAACTAAAGGACTTGATTATTTAAAAACGATTGCCAAAATAAATTTTAAAAATATGCAAAAAATAAATGAGTAAAGAACTCATTTATTTTTTTTAAGCAATTTTCACTATTTTAATGTTATAACCACCATTAGGACTTTCGACATTAACCGTATCGCCTTTTTTATGTTGTAATAAAGCAATACCTAAAGGTGATTCATTAGAGATTTTGTTTTCAAAAGGATCGGCTTCCATTGAACCAACGATTTTGTATTCTTCTTCTTCCCCATCATCGTAACTAATAGTTACAGTCGAACCAACATTAACAATGGATTTATCATTATTATCAATGATTTCACAATGTTCTAGCTTATATTCTAATTCTTTAATTTTTGCTTCAATGATGGCTTGTTCATTTCGGGCGGCATCATAATCGGCATTTTCCGATAAATCACCTAAAGCCCGAGCTTCTTTTAAAGCTTTAATGACTTCTGGTCTTCTGACTGTCTTTAATTCATTTAATTCTGTTTCGGCTTGTAAATAACCTTCGGCAGTTAAAACAAAACTATTTTCTTTTTTCATTTTTTTCTGATCAAACTCCTTCATGTTTTATCAATAGTAACAATATTACAATAAATTTACTGGTTTGTCAAATCTTTTATTTTCGTTTAATATTATATGTAAAATTACCCGAAGATATCCTATTTTAAACTAAAAATTTTGAGCCGCATCATATCATATTTTTGTACCCTTTGATCTAATTTTAGATAGCATTTCATTTGAGGATGTCGCGCCACGGTAATTTTATTTTTATCTTCGTCATAGATTTCGGTAATTTTTACACTAAAGGTTTCAGTATTAGGACCAAAAAATTGGACTTCATCACCCACTTTAAAGTAATTACGTTGTTCCAAATATACTAATTTTGTCTTTTCATCATAATCTAAAACCAAGCCTAAAAAATCTTTATTAGTTACTTCTTCGCGCGTTATGAAATATTGTTCTTTTTCCGTCGGTAATTTATCATAAAATTGCGGTGCTGAATCTCGATTAGCACAACGATTTAAAACATTTAAATAATAAGTACAGGCATCAGTAGTTAAAGTATGATTTAAAATTTGATCAATTAACCGCCGATAAACTAAAATAACGGTAGCGACATAATAAATAGAACGCATGCGGCCTTCAATTTTAAAGGAATTAACGCCAATATCAATCATATCCGCGATAAATGGCACCATATTTAAATCTTTTGGCGTAATCGTTAAATCTGGGCCATCAGGATTTGTAAAATTCCACCGACATATTTGGGCACAACCACCGCGATTACTATCGCGATTAGTCATGTAATTAGATAAAATACATTTGCCACTAAAAGAAGTACACATAGCCCCATGAATAAAGCATTCGACTTCAATGCCCGTATCTTTTTTGATCGCGATTATATCTTCCCGTTGGGCTTCGCGAGCTAAAACTACTCTTTTAACCCCTAATTTTTGCCAAAATTTAACCGCATTACTATTTAAAGTACTAGCTTGGGTCGATAAATGAACCGCAAATTTGCAGGCTAATTCTTGGGCTAATTTAACGACGGCAATATCGCTCGCAATAATAGCATCGACACCAATTTCATCTAAAGATCTTAAATATTCTTTTAAATGAAGAAAATCTTCATCATGAAAGACAATATTAACGGCCACATAAACTTTTTTTCCTAACTCATGAGCTAAAATAACCGTTTCTTTTATTTCGGGCAAACTAAAATTTTGGGCATTAGCCCGTAAACTAAAATCTTGACCGCCTAAATAAATGGCATCAGCCCCATAATGAAGGGCAAAATACACATTTTCTTTTCGCCCTACCGGCGCTAATAATTCAATCATTTAAATCACCATCCTTAATTTTATAAATGGTTTTTTGTTTTAATAAAAAGGATGTTGTCGGTAAATCTTGCCAATCATCCGCTAAGACTTTTAGTATTTCTTCTCTCTTTAAAAAGATGGGATTGTAAAAATAATATAAAACATGCGGATAACTTTGATAATTTTCGAAACAATAGTATTTTTGGGGATAAAAAACGGTACCATAATCATTTTCATAAATTTGAAAATATTTTTCCTTAATATTTACTCTCATTTTATTATTTTTCGCCAAATGATAATGATTGGCATAATTAGTTAGTAATTGGCGTCGAGAATACATTAAAGATACCAAAGTAAAAACTGGTAAAACTAACTTTTTATGGCAATTATTTAATATATAGGCAATTTCTTCTTCGGTAATATCCGTCGATATAATGACGCTATCAACATATTCTAAATAATAATTAAGAGAAATAACATTATTACCTAAATGATTTAACATTAATATTTTCGTAATCTTGAGATCTTTAACTACTTCTAAAACTCCTAAGTCATCAAAAACAATACCTTTAATCTTAGCACGAGTTAAGATCATTTGTAAATTTTTTAAATCTTGATTGGTTAAAATTCGATTTACTAAAACAAAATCATCAATTTCATCAATGGTAAATTCCAGTTCGTAACCCACGCAAAAAGATTTAAGAGGGTAAAGTTTAATAATATCTTTTCGGTCTCTTAAATCATTTATAATTTCCTTATTAGTGATACAGACTAATTTTTGTCCTTCCATGTACTTACTGATAAGCCATCACCTACATCATAAAATTTCGTATCAAATTCCGGATTATTTTTTAAAAATTCAATATATTCTTCAATTTTTTGTACCATACTCCGTAAATTTTTACTTTCTATTTTACTTGATTCCCCAACATAACCATGAAATTTAATATTATCGGTAATAATGGTTCCATCTTTACTTAAAAAATATTTATATTTTTCAAATAATTTAGTATCTTGTGCTTTCGCCGCATCAATAAAAATTAAATCATATTTTAAATCTTCACTTAAATTTAATTCTAAGGCATCTTGGAAAACAACATTGATCTTCTTTTCCATACCACATTTTTTGACGTTTTTTAAGCATTCCATATAACGAGTTTCGTCCCGTTCAATTGTCGTTACTTGCACTTCTTGGGTACTTGAAGCCATTAAAATGGCTGAATAACCAATAGCACTCCCAATTTCTAAAACATTTTTAATATTATGTTCTTTAATATACTTCATAATAAATGCTATCGATTTCTTTTCAATTATCGGAACATTATTTTCATTTGCATATTGTTCCATTTCTAATATATATTGTTTCATTATTACTCCTAACTGTATTTTTCTTTAAATACTAAAAATTCATTATAACTATCCGTAAAATAGACTTTACCAGTTTTAACATCGGCGAAAAAATAAATATAATCCGTATCAGCGGGGTTTAAGACGGCTGCAATACTTGTAATACTTGGACTACAAATTGGTCCAACTGGTAAGCCAATTAAACTAGTAAGTCGGGTATTATAAGGATTATTATTATTTAAATCAGCAGTTGTTAAAGCTTGTTTAAGATCTTTTTGAACCCCATAATATGAGGTAACATCCATTCCTAAATTCATCTTTAAAGCTAATCTTTTATAAATTACTTGGGCTACTTTGCCCCGATCCTCCGTACTAATCGCTTCTTTTTCGACAATTGAGGCCATCGTTAATAGTTCATGCACCGAATAATTTAAAGAAGTTATTTGGTCCTTATATGGCTCTAACTTGACGGCGGTTTGATTTAACATTTTCGCAATTATATCTTTAATCGTCGCGGTTTTAAAAAACTCATAAGTATCCGGATATAAATAACCTTCTAAAGCATAATATAATTTTTCATTTAAAATAGCGTCGTCTAAGAACCAATAATCCTTAATTAAGGATTCTAGATAGGCCTTATCACTAATTTCGGTAAGAATTTCATCTTTGGTCCAACCGTAAGCAGCCGCAATTTGATCTAAATACTCGGTTAAACGTTTCCCTTCGACAAATGTAAGCCGTATTGTATTTTCTTTAGCATTACCTTGAGCAAATTCGTGGAATATTTCTTTGGCTGTCATACTTGGGGTTAATATATAGGTACTAGATTGAATAACTAATTTAGTTGCCCGCACATAAATGTAACTAGCCAATTTACTTTTAATTAACCCGGCATCATATAAATTATTAATAATTTCTTTAGTTGATGTTCCGGCGGCAACATTGAAAGTTACTTCCGTGGTATCACTTGATACTCGACCTAAACTAAGCATAAACCAGACAATAGCGCCCGTAATAGCCGCAATCATAACCGAAAAAAAGATAATTAAAAACTTTTTCATTTAACTTCAACCTCTTTAGCAGCCGTTCGCGTCTCAATTTGATCTAATAAATCAACTAGCATATCCAGCTTTGCCTCATCATTAACGGCTTTAATTATAACATCTTTGCCTTTTTCTTCTAAAATGCCAGCATATACAATCGTATCGCCAACATCATTTTTTTCATTATTAGTATATAAAATATAAGTTCCATTTTCATCTTTAACATCTACTTTAAGTAAAATGTCATATTGAACTTTTTGACCCTCAATTTCTATTTCTAATTTATTATTCATTTTCTTTCCCTTTTAAATAATTTTCTAATATCAGTGACGCGGCCACAGCATCAACAACATTTTTTTGCTTAATATTTTTATTACCCGTTGCTTTTAGAATATTTAACGCTTCCACCGTGGTAAGTCGTTCATCAATTAAATGGACCTTTACAGGTAAAGAACTTAATAAATTCTTAAAAGTTAAACTTCTTTCGGCCGCAAAGCCGGTGGAATTGTCCATATTTTTGGGATAACCTAAAGCAATATCCGTTATTTTCTTCTCCGTAATTAAATTTGTTAACGCCGGAATTACTTCTTCGTACCTTCCTTCCTTAAAGTTTAGTACTTTTAAAGGTGTGGCAATTGTATTAGTAGGATCACTAATGGCAATTCCTAAACTTTTAGTTCCTAAATCTAAACCTAATGTCCGCATATTATCGTCCTAAATAGGCATTAATAATTGCCATTAAAACTTCACTACGGTCAAATTTTTTTATTTTCTTGCGAGCATTATCATATGATGTGATATATTTTTCATCACCGGTTAAAAAATAGCCAACTAATTGATTAGTGGCATTATAACCTTTAGCCTCAAGAGACGCAATAATTTCATTTAAATTAATTAAAATTAATTCTTGCCGAAGTTCTTTTACATTAAAAATGCTCGTTCGATCCATAAAAACCTCCAACCATTAACAATTTTATCATTATTTTAACGCTTACGCAAGTTTTCTTATGCGTTCGTTATAGATAGGATATTTAAAATTTCATAAACTACTTTTGAAAGGAAGTCTTATGGAAAATATTACCTTAGGTCAAATTTTAACCGTTATTACTTTTTTAATTACCATGATTGGCGGAATTACCACTATTGTTACCTTATCTCGCCGGTTCATTAAAAAGATTTTAAATCCTTTAAATGAAAGAATAAACGAATTTCAAAATGCGGCGAGCGAAAGTCGCAACAATATTGAACTTGAATTAATTAAAGTTATCTTGGCTAATTTTACGAATGACGTAGAACAAGGTACTTTAAAAAGTCAAATTCAAAAACAAAATGCTTACGAGTTATATGATCGTTATTTAGCTTTAGGTGGTAATTCTTACATTCAAGAAAAATGGAAAAAACTGCAAAAAGACGGGAAAATTTAAAGAAAAAAGAAAAAAGCCTCAAGTGAAGTTGTAAGATAAAAGTAGACACAAAAAAGATGTGTTTACTTTTTCTTTGGTATAATTTAATAAAGGAGATGAT